>JAIRPH010000145.1 GCA_031257135.1 Spirochaetaceae bacterium | reverse complement strand
CTTCTCCGTTGCCTGCCGCGGCGGAAACCGCGCCGAGCGCAAGCCCTCCGGGACCGCAGAACAACTCGCCTAACCGGAATTTTTTTTTTGTATCGGAACCGCTATTTTCGGATAAGCCTACAGCAGAGGCGAAATACGGCGGTTCCTCTCTGAAGGGACTCGGCGGTTTCAAAATCGCTCTTGCATACATAAAAAAAGTATACGAATCTGATTCAGGAATGTCAACCCGCGGGTGATGTCAGACCTTCGCGGGCTTTAAAAGACAATAAAACTGTTTCCGTGGCGGGCGGGTTAGGCGACGGTAAAAACCGAGACAGCCATTGAAAGCTGTTCGATTTGCGCTTCATTGCTGACGCTGATCTCGTTTACCTTTGTTACTGCGCCGTTAATCTGCTTCGCCCCGGAAGCCATCTCTTGTATTCCGTTGGTGATTTCCATCGTTAATTGCAGAAGATTTTTGCCTTCCTGTATTACGTCTCGGCTCCGGGCGTACATTTTCTGAGAGCCTTCCTTTACCGCCCCGCTTATTCCGATAAGCTCGTTCATCGAGTCAAGAATCTGCTTGCTTCCTGCGCCCTGCTCTTCCATAGCGTTGCGGATATTCAGCTCCTGTTCGGTTACGATTTTTACCTCGTCGTTAATTGCGTCGAATTTCAGCAATACCGCGTTAGTCGATTCGGTAATCTTGTCGATAGACTCTTTGATCTTGTTGAGAACCGTACTGATAGTCTTCGACTGTTCTCCGGAATTCTCGGCGAGTTTGCGGATTTCATCGGCTACGACCGCAAAGCCTTTGCCTGCGTCTCCGGCGTGAGCCGCCTCGATAGCCGCGTTCATCGAGAGCAAATTCGTCTGACTGGCGATATTTTCCATTACCGCGTTGATCTCCAAAAGACCCTCGCTTTCCCGGGCGACTTCCGCAATATCCGCGGAAACTTCCTGCAAACCGGTTCTCCCCGCTTCAGAGGCGTCCGCCAAGTTATGCACATTCTCTACGTTTTTCTTCAGCGTCTGGTTCACTTCCTGAATCCGTTCCATCATATTTTCAATCGACTCGGAAGCCGCGGAAACCTGATCGGTCTGCCGTTCAATCTGCTGATTCAGCGCATCGATGTTGTCCGCGACGTCGCTCATTGCGTCGTTTGAATGAGTCACGCTGTTCGACTGATTCCCGGCTTGGGTTTTAATCTGCTGAAGATTCGCGGTAATCTCATTGACCGACGCCGCGGTCTCAGTCATATTTACCACAAGTTCCTTTCCGGTATCAAAAAGCATCGCGGTCTTATCTTTAATCGCTATTACCACCGCTTTAATTTTCCCTATCGTGAAATTGAGGTAATCCGCGAGTTCAGCCACCTCATCCTTCGTAGACAAGTTGAGCTGTTTGGTGAGGTCTCCTTCGGCAATATCTTTGAGAACCGTCTTCACATAGACAATCGGGCCGCTTATGGATTTGGCGGCGATAAACGATCCGGCAGATATAACGAGAATCATCGCAACCCCGATAACGATAAATATCGTCAGCAACTGAATCGCCGGAGCCATAATGGTTTTACGGCTTACCGCAACGGTTAATGTCCAGGGGGTTTGGGTTTTCTCTATCGGAAACGGTACAGAATATATGTTCATAGACTGTAGCGAAAAGGAAATGGGCTGTCCTGTTTTTACCGCTTGGGCAAAGTCGTTCAGGTAGGGTCCCGTCATATCCTGTTCGGTAGTCAGCAAATTTTTCCCGATTCTCGATTCGTCGAAATGAGCGGCAACCACGCCTCCCGCGCTGAAAACCGCGGACATTCCGTCTCCGAAGGGTTTTATATCTTTGACGATTTCCTGAATCTTGGACAGCTCTATGCCTATGCCGCAGACTCCCACGACTTTGCCCTTGCTTTTGATCGGGATAGCCATACTCGTAATGAGCCGGTTCGTTCCCGCAAGATTATAGAGGTAAGGATCGACAATGACCTCAGTTCCCGTAGACATAGGAATAGCGTAATATCCGGCAGTCTCATACCCCGAAGTCAGCGGTTCTAAGGCGAGGTTTCGGCTCTGGTCCAAAGACCATACCGGGATGTATCTGCCTGAAGCGTCGGTTCCCCGGGTATTGGCGTATTCCGCGTCGAGTCCGTCCAGCGCGTTAGGCGCCCACGCGCTCCACGTGCCGGTAAGCTCAGGATGAGCGGTCATTACCGCTTTGAGGATGCTATCGCAGAAATTCCGGCGGGCTTCAACCGGGACCGTTTCGTAGTCCTGCATGATTTCCGCCATAGTCCGGGAAATGCCCATATAGACGCCGATCCAGCTTCTGACGGTTTCGCTGTTCTTTTGCGCGATATTCTGAGCGTTTTCCGTAGCAAGCCGATCAATTTGACGCCATACGAAAAGCATACTTATCGAAGCAAGCGCGGCGATGCCCAGAATATTGAGGACCGTAATAATAAACGCCAGTTTAATGCCGATTTTCATAAAAGTTTCCTCTTTGCTTTAGTAGTATATTTTCCTTCTAGTATTATATTTTTAGGGAGTTATGTCAATTTTCCTCTTAGCCGTAGTTAAGAACGCCTCTTAGCCGTAGCTAAGAACACTCCTTAGCTATGGTTAAGAACGCCTCTTAACCGTAGTTAAGAACACTCCTTAGCTATGGTTAAGCTCCCTCCTTAGACGAGGCTTTACAGACGGCATGAAACCGCCGCTCGCCCGGCAACAGGCGGCGCAGGGCTTTCCCGCGCCGCTGTCGTCTAATCGTTGTAGCGCAACTGCGCCCCGCTGAGAAACGCCTCTATTTCAAGCCGCGTATGCCGCGAAAGTCTTACGCGCTTCAGCCTGCCTTGCTTAGATCTTCTGCGCCTCTTCATTGGACAAGCCTGTTACCCGGCTTATCTGCTCAATAGGAATCCCTATCGCTTTGAGATTCCGGGCAATCTCAATGTCCCTGTTTCGTGCGGCTTCCTGCGCTTTGGCGGCGGCTTCTTGCGCGGCTTTGGCGAGGGCTTCCGCAACAAGTTCCTTTGCGGCTTCCGCGGCGGCAGAGCGGACATCCTCGTCGTAAAAGGCGATCTGGGCTTCCCGCTT
>JAIRPH010000121.1 GCA_031257135.1 Spirochaetaceae bacterium | reverse complement strand
GGCGCAGGGCGTCAAGGGCGGAGTCTGCCCTCATCCTAACGGCATGGACGTTATATGGCGTCAGTAAGCGATTCGTTTTTGCTAGGATATACTTTCTACCCATTAGGAATAACTATATACCGGCCGGCTTGTTTTTTCAACAAAGGATACGCTTTTTTTAAAAAAAATTTTCAGGGCGGAAGAATCTTTCAGCGGATACGCCCGGATTTACCGCAATAGACAGGGTTTAGCGTCAGAGTCCGCTGGAAAGGCGTTTCCCGCAAAGCCTGCATGAGGCTCAGATTTGATCCAAACAAATATTGAGCTTGAATCGGAGTTTCTTGACTTTTCAGCCAAAAGGATTTAAACTGTAAATATGAATTTGAAATCAGTGCTTTCAAAAGAGACTATTAGTCTTCATTTGAAGGGGACCACAAAGACGGAAATAATTAGCGAATTACTCGATATACTGGTTGCCGCCAACAAAATACCAGATCGAGCATCGGCTCTTACCGCTATCATGGAACGAGAAGAAAAAATGTCTACCGGTATGAAACACGGCATTGCTATCCCTCACGGGAAAAGCGCGAGTATCCATGATTTGGTGGCGTGTATCGGGATTTCGGATGCGCCGGTTGAGTTTGAGGCTCTGGATCAACAGCCCTGTCGTATTTTTATTATGACGCTTTCACCGATTGAAAAAACCGGTCCTCATCTTCAATTTCTTGCAGAAATCAGTTTGCTTTTTAAAAGTTCGGAAAAACGGGCAGAGATGCTCACCGCCGCAACTCCCGAAGCAATCCTGCGGATCTTATCGGAATAATACCCTGCCCCGGACCAGCGTGAAGAGTCTGGATACAGACCCTTCACGCTTTGTCAGTATCTGCGCTTATTGTCCTAAGTCGTCTTTCGCCTTTTGAGCAAGCTGGTGAATTCCCGCGCTCCAGCCCAATGCCAGAACTTGATTTAAAACCGGTTTTCCCGCGGCTTGACTGGTAGCTCCCAGGGAGGGGATTAAGGTCCGCATATACCGCTCATCCCGCTGATCCAAAGCTCCTCGTTCCAGTTTATTGTTCATAATGGAGATAAAGACGCTTAACAGCTTGGCGGATTCTTCGGTAGCGAGTTTTTCGCCTCCCAAGGCGTGAATGACTCCAATCTGCTCTTCTTCATCGGCGCCGTACCGATAGGAACGCTCCAGAAGTTTATATGCCTGCTCTTTTTCGTCATCTTCGGCTCCGTCGATGCCGTAACGGGTAATCATATCAATAGCCAGCTTCCGCAGTCTCACCGCTTCTTTCTGCATTTTCGTATTGGTAGTAACTCCTCTCCAGCCTTCGGAGAGAGCCGCTATCGCCGCCTTTCCTTTTGCGCCTTCGTCGCTGGTTTTCTCTTCGATTGCCCTGAGCGCGATATATTTTTCTTCGAGGGTATACGCTCCGCTATGGAAGACTTCAGTCAGCGGCTCAATCGGGTCTTCGCTGATTTCAGGGAGCGCCTGATCGGCTACTTTTTTAAGGGAATTTGAATACCAGCCGTTAAGGGCAAAAAATACCGGCAAATACCCGGAAGGGTTTTTGTAGGCTTTCAGCGCGTCAATGGCTCCGTAGGCGATTCGTTCCCCTGCAAGCCGGTTTCCGTAGGGGCTTGAGTTGGTATCCTTCAGGACCTGTACTACATTGGGAAAGAGGTCGGTAGCCTGAACCTTACCCAGAGCCTTGATGGCGTCCATTTTCACCAGAGGATTGGAAACAAGTTCCACGACTCGCCAGAGATTCGGTCCTAAATCGGTCTGGTCCTCAGTCAGCCGTCCTGTTATCAATCTAAAAGAATCGTCCGCGGCGTCGAATTCCTTCTGTCCTTTCAGATTGGGATACGTCTGTAGAATCCTGCCCAAGGCGTAGGCGTAAAAGTCGCCGGCGTTCTCCATTTCCTGCGGAAACGAGCCTTCTGAATCCGGGTCTTCCGGTCCTCGTACAATCTGCAATATGCTCAACCGGTGTACCGCAGTGAGCGCATTGTCAAATTGAGCCTTGTAAAACTCCAATTCGCTGTCGTCGGCGAACGCCGTGCAAGCAATCAGACCCAAAAGTATAACTGCAATAATACGTTTCATAACAACCATCCTTAATGGTATAGTAAGATATTTTTATCTTATGCTATACTGAGGGAAATTTTCAACTGGTATTTCAACATATTTACAAATATTTATGCGGTTTAAATAAAATCTTCTAATGGCTAATTTGCTTTATGGTAAAAATATCCGGGAATCCTTCCAGAAGAGCCGCTTCTATCTTCCGGTTCCCCGCGGTTATTCCCAACTTCCGGTCCGGTCTCGATTCCCCATGAAAGTCGCTTCCCGCGGTAATCAGCAGTCCCAAGGATTTCCCCAACGCTTCAAGACGCTTACAGCTATGAACCTTAGCGGTAGGATGCCATGCCTCAATCCCATCTAAGCCCTGATCCCGTAAGTCCTTGATCAACTCCGGCAGACGTCCCCAAGCGATGTAAAGAGACATAGGATGAGCAAGCACCGCAATCCCCCCTGAATCCTTGATTATATCCACCGCCCGCAAGAATTCCAGCCCTTCTTTAGGCACGTAAAAGGGTCTCCCCTTGCCGAGATACTGGTCAAAGGCTTGCTCTCTGTTTTTGACGATCCGCCGGCTTACCATGAGCGCGGCAAAATGAGGTCTGCCTATACAGGGTCCTGCGGAAAAACCGAGAATATCCTCATAACATACCGGCATACCGGCTTCCTGCATCTTTCGGATAATCTCCCGGTTCCGGGCTTCCCGAAGCCGCACCAATTCGGTAATGGCTTCGGAAAATTGAGGGCTGGGACGGAGAATTCCCAGCCCTAAAAGGTGAAACTCTCCGGGTTCCCAGGTAATCTCAATTTCAATTCCGGGAATAAAGCCAATCCCTCGGGATCGCGCTTCGGCTTCCGCTTCTTCAAGTCCGGCGATAGTATCGTGATCCGTCAGGGCAATCGCGGTCAGCCCCTGCTGATGCGCGCGGCTTATGAGCGTTGCAGGGCTTAGACTCCCGTCTGAAGCGGTCGAGTGGGTATGTAAATCTATCATTTTTTTCCTTATCATATTTGATATAGTATCTTTACAATAATAACAAGATGGAGCGGATATGAAAAAAGCCGGAGAACTGCTTTCACAATTTTTTGACCGACAGACGATTGCCAAAGTCCAGAGATACGCGGCTTTTTGCGAGGCATGGCCGGACATCGCAAGCGCGTACGCCATCGCCGCCGCCGGGGATCACGCCAAGATCGTACGCTTTGAACGACAGGTGCTGTGCATCGAAACAGACCATCCGGGATGGATTCAAATCCTGCAAACCAAACAGCGGGAGCTTTTACACGAATTTCAGCGGCGGTTCCCGGAAACGCTTATCAGCGGCATCTCGTTCCGGTTAAGCCTAACCCCGTTGGCAATGCCGGTCCCAGAAGAAACCGAAGAATCGGAGCCGGAACCGGAGCTTCCCGAAGAAGAGCTTGCCGACGGCGATTATGAAAAATATGAAAAAATGGACGAGGAATTGAAAAATACTTTCAAACGCCTGAAACAGCACCTGAGAAGAAGAAGCGGGCAGAACCATGGAGGAAACGGCGGTTTTCCTTAAAAAACGCTGAACCTCAGCGGAAGATCGAAAAATCGAAAAAAAGAAAAAAACGCTTGAAAAATAGTAAAAAAGAATTATACTTTTGTGTATATGCTATTAGAAAAAGGAGACGTTTATGAACGCTATTCAAGAAGTTTTTCGTTTTTTTAGCGGAAAGACGTTCTATGTCGCTACCGTAGAGGGGGATGCTCCCCGAGTACGCCCCTTCGGGTTTGTTATGGAATTTCAGGACAAGCTGTATTTCGCAACCAACGATCAAAAGCCGTCGTTTAAACAGCTCACTGCTAACCCTAAGGTAGAAATCAGCGCGACCGACCCGGACAGCAAAGAGTGGCTCCGTTTGTCCGGGAAGGCGGTTTTTGATTCCCGTCCCGAAGTGAAGGCTCGGGCTTTTGAAGTCGCCCCGTTTCTCAAACAGATGTACGATTCTGACGAGGGACCGGCTTTGAAATTGTTTTACCTCGCTGAGGGAGAGGCAATATTTCAAACTTTAGGGTCCCCGACCCAGAAGCGCATCGCCTTATAAGCCGAGCCGGGCTTGTTTCATAAAGGAATAAGCCCGATAAAACAGGAAAAAGTAGTTGCTATGAAAGAACAGGAATTACGGCAGATTTTCAGCGTCAATGTCAAAAAGCATCGGAACCGCCGGAATTGGACCCAAGCCGTATTAGCCAAAGAGATCGGCGTTTCTACGAATTTCATTTACGATATTGAAAATTGTAAAAAGTGGATATCACCCCTTACTCTGGCAAAGCTTGCGGAAGCCTTAGAGGTAGAGGTCAGTCAGCTCTTTAAGCCCCAAGAGACGCTTTCGGATGAACGGAAAGACCTTATCGTCAAACTGGCAACGGATATATCGAAAACCGTAACTCAATCATTGGAGTATGTCCGGGACCAGTATCTTAGGGACTAGCTCTGCCCTTTCTGAGCGCGAAAAATCGGGACGCCCCCAAGGCAAACAGTTTTGAAATGATGTTTTTATGGTCTTCGTCCGCGGACAGATCGTCGGTAAACCGGTTTACGGCGTGATCCGCGCCGAAGAAAAGCCCTATGTCTTGGGTTTTGAAGACATAATCCGGTCCGCAGGAAAGGAATTCCCCGTCTCCGCCGTTACGGATTGAAAGAAGATTCAGTCCGTATTTTTCCCGCAGATGCGAATCCGCAAGCCGTTTCCCGACTAAATCCGGGGGAATCTCCATTTCGGCTATGACTAAATCCGCGCCTATCGGGATATAATTGAGCAGAGCTGAAGATATAATCTGCCGAGTGACCCGTTTCGCCGCCTCTCGGTTGGGAAATACTACCTTGGTTGCCCCTACGAGTTCCAGAATTTCCGCGTGGGATTCGGTTTCAGCTTTGGCGATAATGGTTTTAATATGCCGTTTCGCGCAATAACTCGCCGCAAGGATAGACGCCTCGATCCGCTTGCCGGTGTCAATCACCACCGCGTCGATTGATTCAGGCAGAGCTTTGCGGAGAGTTTCGACCGTCAGGATATTTAGAATCACCCCATGAGCCGAAGAATCCTTGTACCCGTCGATAACTTCCTTGTCTTTGTCCAGTATCAGAACTTCCACATTCAATTCTAAAAGTTCTTCAAGCACGCTTTTTCCAAAATGACCGAGTCCCAGAATAGCGATTTGTTTCATATTTTTCTTTTTTTCCTTTTTTAGCCCAGCAGGAGAAACCCTTCAGGGTAATTGACGGCGTACTGTTTGTTTCGGGGAAAGGCAAGCGCGATAAGCCCAACCCGCCCGGCGAACATAGCGGCAATGACGACCAATTTTCCCGGGGTCGATAAGTCCGCCGTTATCCCCAAGCTCAATCCTACCGTACCGAAGGCTGAGAAAACCTCAAAGCCGATGAGCGCGAAAGGCTTCCCATGCAAGCCTTCAATGACGCTTAACGCGCCGATAAATATTATCAGCAGAGTCAGAGCTTTCAGGACATAGACCACGGCGTTGTGAATCGTGTTTCTGGTCAGCCGATGGTGAAATACAATAATGTCCCCCTCCGCGTCAGGCTTGCGGAAGATAACCGCAAAAATCACGAACAGCGTCGTCAGCTTGATGCCCCCGGAAATGGCTCCCGGCGCGCCTCCAGAGAGCATCAGCAGGCACGTAAAGAGTTTCGACGGCTGGCTCAGTTGATCCTGAGGTATCACGTCGAACCCGCCGGACCGAGGGTTTATGGTCTGAAACAACGCCATCAGCCATTCATCTTGAAGGTTTATACTCCGGTAGAGCCGTCCGTGTTCGGCGAAAAAGTAAAACAGCGTCCCGCTCAAAGCGATAACGCCGGTCATAGCCAGCACAACCCGGCTGTGATAGCTTAATCGGCGTTTTTTTCCCCGAAGCCGGTCGCGGATCAGGCGCAGTAAATCATGCAGTACGATAAATCCGACGCCGCCGAAGAGTACCAAAAGCATGACGGTTATCAAAACCGGCGGATTATTGTCAAACCGGCGCAGTTGGTCAGGAAAAAGGGATAGTCCGGTATTACAGAACGCGGAAATTCCGTGAAAAAGCCCCTGAAACGCGGCGTCTTCTATGCCGGCTTTACGGAACAGCAGGATCAGGAGGAGAGTCCCCAGCGTTTCAAAAATAACCGTGAAGATAATGATATTCCGTACGATAATTTTAGGGCGGTATTCAACGCCGTCCAGATAGAAGCCTTGAATGGTAGTCCGGCGGCTGAGGGCGAACCGGTTTCCCGGAATCAGCGTCAGCAGGCAACTGAAACTGATAATCCCCAGCCCGCCGGTCTGCATGAGAAAGATGATGATAATCTGCCCCGGCCGAGTCATATCTGACAGATTAAGGGTACTCAGTCCCGCGTTGCACACCGCCGAAGTTGCGACGAAGTAGGCGTCTATAAAGGCAACCTTTCCGAGATGGTCCTGCCACACCCCCGGAATACTCAGCAGGCACGCGCCCAACGTAATCAGAATAAAAAACGAAAGCAATAGATAGAACGCATCGGACTTCTGAAAAAACATCATTTCTTACATGATACCGATTTTCAGGGAATAAGATACGCCGTTTTCAAAATATATCAAAATATACCGCTAAATAATAAAAGCGACTATACTTTCTGCCGGAATTTCTCTAAGCCTTTCCGATTGACATTCGCAAACCAGTCAATTATACTAAAATTATGGATTTATTATTTGATCAGTATACCATTAAAGAATATTTGGGTAAAAATCCGACTGATTTTTGCGAGTTGGTTCAACATCCGCTTAGGAATAATAACTATGGCAAATGATCATCGAATAAAAGTGATAAATAAACTAAAGGAAAA
>JAIRPH010000099.1 GCA_031257135.1 Spirochaetaceae bacterium | reverse complement strand
GCAAGCACGGCGTTCTCGCCATCTGTTCCGGCTTTCTTGCCTCTGAAATCGACGACGGTTTTAACCCCGAGGGTTCCGAAGAGATAATCTTTATCTCTTTCGGTAAGGAGGTTTAAATCCCCGGAACGGATAATTTTGCCGGATTTAATTTTTTTGCCGTCTGTAGCGCGGGAATAAATACCGATGTCCCGCACGTTATACGCGCCTGCTATGGGCAGTAACCCATCTCGGGCGCTGGGGGGTTCCGCTTCGATTTCGGCGTAACATCCCGCTAGAACCGCGGCGGCGCACACGGCCGCTGGAATACAAAGCATTTTTTTCATATACCCTGCCTCTTTTCTTTTAAAAATAGGTTTGCTTATAATAAAAGCGAACCCTTGTATTATGCAGTTTATTTTGGTAATGTAGGCGGAGGCGGTCAAGGCGATTTTAGGGAAATTCGGAAAAAACGGGGAAAAAAGCGCGATTTTGGACAAACCCCGGGATTTGTCAAATTTTATGACAAATTTTGAAATTTGTCATTGGACGAGGAGTTACTGTGACACAGCAAGCTGAAATCAAGAAGCGTTCATGGATTTTTGAGGCTTTGATGCTATTGCTTGATAAAAAAGCGTACGGCAAAATTACTATGGGGGATATTGCCAAGAAAGCCGGGGTAGCTCGGCAGACATTGTATCTTATATTCAAGGACAAGGATGATATTGTTTCGCAATTTTTGACTGAATCTGCGGACAGCCGGCTGTTATCGATTGAGCGTGAAAGCAGAACCGCGCCCGAAACCGGAAATCAGGATGTCATCCTGATAACCTTCAATACTGAATTTGTGGTTAAGCATTACGGCGTTTTAAAAAAACTGCTGACCGATGAGTATATCCATAATTTAATTATCCATCTGACTCGGGAGAAAGTTTTCAGCGATATAGAATACTATAGAGCGATACTGACGCCTCAGGAATACGCGGTATGCCGGTACAAACTTGCGTATCAGATTGCGGGGTGGTTTACGGTTCTCAGCGATTGGTTTAACGCCGGTATGCCTCAGCCTCTGGACGAGCTTATCCGTATGCTTAACGCTATAGCTCGTCCTGCGGAAAAATCATGGACGCATATACCCAATATTGAACTGCGCTCAGATTGACCGCATTACGGACGGCGCGACCGTCCCGATACCGATTTTCAGCAAAGAATGTCCAAAGAAACGGAAAAAAGGCTATAGCAAAAAAAAGATTTTTTTAGTATACTACATAGCATAAGGAGCCTTCCGATTGGAGCAACAACATTCTACCGCCGCTCAGGTTATAATTGCGATTATTCCTATTGTAGGAATCGTAATGGGATCCGTGGTGGTGTTTTTTTACCTCCTCTGGGATCATAAGCGTAACACCCTGCTTATTCAGGCGGGGCAGTACTCGAAGCCCCGATTTGATCTCTTGACCTTCAGCTTGCTTACAGGACTGCTCCTCGGCAGTGTGGGAATCGCGTTGACAATTTTTCTTGTCATTGCCGTAGGAACTGGTTTCGGCTTGTTAGGAGGGATTATTCCTCTGTCTATGGGAATCGGCTTGTTAGCCTTTTATGGGATTAAACGGGGTTATCGAGATTCATGAATACAGGAGACGATTATGACGATCCGATGATCGTTGCAGAGGTCGTCTCGGGACAGAAAGAATTGTTCCGGCTCCTCGTGAACCGGTACCAGAAAATCGTATATGGAATGGGAATGAGCTTTTTCCACAACCCCGAAGATGCTTCGGATTTTACTCAGGAGGTATTCCTGAAGGCTTATCGCAGTCTCTCCCGTTTTCAGGGAAGGTCCCGGTTTTCTACGTGGCTGTATAGGATTGCCTACAATACCGCGGTGAATAGCGTAAGCCGCAAGAAGGAATATCAGAGCTTTGTAGAAGAAGAAACCTTTCAGGACGGGGATAACCCGGAACAGACCGCCTTGCGCTCCGCGTTGCAGGAGGCGGTCTGGGAAGCGGTCAGGGAACTTCCCGACCGCTATCGGATCTGTGTGGACCTTTTTTTCTTCTATGACCGGTCCTATCAAGAAATCGAAGCTATCACCGGCTATCCGGTAAATACTATCAAATCTCATGTTTTTCGAGCCAAAAAGCTACTGCGGGAAAAACTGGAAGATTTCGCTGAAGGAGGCATAGAATGAACTGCCGAACTATTATGGATAAAATGTATGACGCTTTAGGAGAACGGCCGCTTTCCGTTTTGTTCAGACTGCAATTAGGGATTCATCGGTTGTTTTGCCGCCGATGCGCCGAGGAAGTCAAAAATCTGGAAACCATCCAGCGCATTATGAAAACTTATTTTTCCGCGGAGCCTCCGGATATTGAGGACCGCATTATGGAACGGATTTATAAAGAAAATATCGATTTTGCGGATATGGATTCGGAATACGCTACGGGCGTTTCCTTCCGCAGTTGGGTGATTACCGGCTGTATTATCCTATTTTCGTTATCTACGGTTTTTTTCGGCTTTGACTTTATTAAAATCGCTTCCTCTAACGGATCGTCCTTTCTCCTTCCCGTGGGGCTGACCATCGGATGCATCGTTACCGGTTACGGAGCGGTTTTTATCGGCAGTCACCTGAAAGAGCTTTCCCAATGGCTTAGGCTCCACGAGTAGCGCGCCGGCTTGCCAGCAACGGTATCGCTGATCCGAGAACTCCGCCGAGGGTATCCGCAACCCAGTCCCAAACGTTGCAGTCCCGTCCCGGCACAAAAGACTGATGAACTTCATCCGCCGCGCCGTATGCCGACGCAATAACCGCAACCGCCAGCGCGGTGAGAAAAGGCTTGGTTTTCCAGCGTTTTCGGGATGCCCATAAGCCAATCGTACCGCCCAGCGTCAAATACGCAAGCAAATGCTGGAGCTTATCGAAGCCTAGAATCCCTTTCGGCTGGGGGAGAACGCTCTGGGAAGAAAGAAACCAGATACCCAAAGCTACAAGAACCGCAGGCAGTTTTATGAGTATGTTCATGTATCCTCCTAACCGCCGAGTTCGCGCAGTTTCCGCCATAGGGTTGTCCGGCTTATACCTAAGTCCGCGGCGGTTTTTGTCATACATCGTCCGTTATCGGCAAATACTTTAAGAATATGATTTTTTTCAAGAACCTCAAGGGTGTTTTTTTCCGGTTGAGACCCGCGTTCCGGCGCGGACTCAACCGGAGGCTCCCAGTGAAGCCCGCCCTGCAAATCGGGCAGTCCGATCATGGTTCCCTCGCAGAGAATAACCGCGCGCTCAATCATATTCCGCAGTTCCCGGACGTTTCCTTCATAGCGGTAATTGCGGAGCCACGCCGCGGCGTTAGGAGAAAAACCGGCGATGCTTTTATTGTAGGTTTTGCATAAAGCTTTGAGAAAATAATCTCCCAGCACGGGTATATCTTCCCGCCGCTTTGCGAGAGGCGGAATGTAGAGCGAAAGCGTATTTATCCTGAAAAGCAGGTCTTTGCGGAATAGGGCGTGATGCGCCATTTCCACTAGATTTTTGTTCGCCGCGCAGATAAGCCGCACGTCTACCGGCAGGATTTTCGTATCTCCGATACGCATCACTTCTTTTTCCTGAATGACCCGCAGGAGCCGAGCCTGCATCTCAAGCGGAAGCTCGCCGATTTCGTCGAGAAACAGCGTTCCCCGGTGAGCAAGCTCGAAATATCCGGCTTTGCCTCCTTTGCGGCTTCCGGTAAAAGCTCCTTCCGCGTAGCCGAATAATTCGCTTTCAATGAGCGATTTCGGCAGAGCCGCGCAGTTGACCGCCACAAAGGGTCCGGTACGGCGGAGTCCGGCGTTGTGCATACTCTGCGCGAACAGCTCTTTGCCCGCGCCGCTTTCGCCTTCGATTAATACCGAGGCGTCATACCGGCTGAACTTTTCGGCGATTGCAATACAGTGCGCCATCTCAGAGCTTTCATGCACAATAGCCTGAAACGTATGCCGAGCGACAAACCCCTTTTCCGTCAGGGACATCCGCAGTTTTTGTTCCCAATCCTGCATCTTCCGAATATCCCGAATAATAATCACTGAACCAAAGGAATCGTCTTCAAGGGAAACCGGAATAACCGATCCCGAAAGGAGCCGGCCGTCTATTTTAAAAGTCTTATCCAGAGCTGTTCTCCCCGGTTGTATCGTAAAGGGAAGCATCGAAAGAACCGCTCTGTTCGGCGTTGATTCCTGCGTAATGCCCAGCAAATACCGGGCGACGGCGTTGAACAGGATTACCGCGCCTTTTCCGTCAACCGCGATTATACCGTCTTGGACAAAATCAATAACGGTCCGCAAACGGCGGGTCAGTTCCCGTTCCTGCTTGAGCGCGGAGCGTATCCTTAACGCTTCGTCCATTGCCGCTTGAATCGCGGAGTCTCCGCTTTGGTGCAGATAACATATATATCCCGCGGCGTCGCAGATTTCCTTAACAATCGTATCTCCCAAGAACATGGTATAACCCTGAGCGGCGCAGGAATCCACCACCGCGTGTACATCGTCTCCTTCAGCGATGTTTACGACGGTGATGTTTGTTTTTACGATTTTTCTGAAAGAGTCCGCGTCTCTGGCGTTGATAATATTCGAATATCCTACGATTGCCAACGGCTGTCCCGTTTCGACAGCCGATCCCAGAGATTCGAGCAGATCGAAAGGACTGAATCGAATTTCCACCGCCGGAACCCCGAGGTTTACCTGTTTGATAAGCCGATACGTGCCGCCTCTGGAGATAACAACCTGCGCCCGGGATTCTACCGCGCGGATCGCCTGATCAAGCCCTTCGCGCAGATTTCCTTGAACTACCCCGATGCCGCAGTATTTCTCGTCTTGGACTATCCGTTGCGCCGCCGCATACATATCCTCATAAGGCGCGATGAGTACGATTTCTTTACTCACTCCGCGCCTCGAAATGGTTAGCGTCCGTTTTCACCTACCCCTTGAGTCCTGAAGTTACTAATCCTTCGACGATGTACTTTTGGAAGATGAGAAAAATGATCAGCGAAGGGAGGAGCGAAAGCGTACCCATCGCGAAGATCGCTCCCCAGTCGGTGGAAGACTGCG
>JAIRPH010000129.1 GCA_031257135.1 Spirochaetaceae bacterium | reverse complement strand
AAGGAGAGCGTCAGCATGGAACTTATCCGGGACGCGCTTATCGCAGGGCCGAAAGAAAGCGGTATTGACTGCAACTCCTTTGAAACAGAAAGGGAGAAAACAGCAGGAAATACCCGGGCATTCAACTCATGGAAACCGCCCCCGTATCGAAGGCGATTATCAGTCTTACTCTGCCGATGATGGCGGCGCGGTTTTATGCGCCGGCTTTGTATATTTTGGACGCGGTTTTTGGTTTTACCGGGTTTATTTTCGCGCTTCCGGGGGCGGATGTATTTACTGTCCTGCTTGCGGCGGCGGTAGGTATTCCGCTGAGAAAAGTTTTACGGAAGCCGGAAACCCCTTGACAAGGAATGTTGATTCTACGGAACTTCCGTAGAACTCTACAGAACTTTGGTAGAATACTACGGACATTTCGTAGAACATCGGAAAAGCTGTCCGCCAGAGGCGGACAGCGCAGACTTCGTGTTTTTTTTATTTTTACCTAAGACGCTACGGCGTTTGAAGAAATCAGCGAATCCAGCCTTCAGGGTAGAGGGTCATGCGAACCGGCTCCTGCGCCAAGATGCGGCGGCAGATTGTCTGCATCTCTTCCGGCGTTACGGCGTCGTAGCGCGCGGAACGCTTGTTGAGGCGGCTCAGAGGAAGCCCGTAGATAACCGCCGAATTCGCGTAGCTCTGGGCGATATAGCTGTTGTACTGAAGCGAAGTCTCCCAGCTTTTTTTCAGGGCTGAAACCGCCTTGCCGAACACGTCAGGATCGACCGGCTCCGAAACGATCCGGCTTATCTGCTGTTCAACCGCTCCGGCAAGTTCCGCCGCCCGTTTAGGGTCGCATCCGAAGTAGACGGACAGCCCAAGCTCGCCGTCAGGCGGGAACGGAGAGAGCGAAACTCCAGCCGAAACGGAATACACTCCGCCGAGCTTCTCCCGAATCTCTTCGGTAAGCCGGATGTCCAGATATTCTTCCAGAACCAACGCCGCGGCAAGGTCTTCTTCCGAGTAGGACGCGGGAAGAAACCGCCCGATATATACGGTACTGCGTTCTTCCTTGCCTTTGTACAAGGTTTTCTCCAGCTTTCCGGGGCGGGCAATCGGCGGCGTTGTCCAAGTGTTCCAGCTTTCCTGCGGGGGAATCGAAGCCAAATAAGTCTCCACATATTCCCGGAAATCGGGGGCGTCGATGTTGCCGGTGAAAACAAAGGTGTAATCCCCGGGATTAAGCCCTTTTTTGATAAAAGCCATAGCCTGATCGAGGCGAACCTTTTCAAGGTCTTCGGCTTCCATCGGGGCGAAGCGGGGGTCTTTTCCGTACATAACCCGCTGGATTTCTTGAGAAAAATAGGTTTCGGGATTTTCTTTTCTCTGCGCCAAAACCGTCCGGTACTGATCGAGCAAAGCCGCGACCGCGGAATCGTCCATGCGGGGCTGAGTAAAGGAAAGATGAGTCAGCTCAAAAAAGGTCTTGAGGTCTTCCTTAGACGAAGAGCCTTGAAAACCCCGGATGTACGAAGAGGTCCAGTACGAAACCGATACCTGCTTGCCGGTAAGTTTCTTTTGAAGCTCCTGAAGCGAATACGAGCCGACGCCGGAGGCTCCCAGCATTTCCGCGGCAAGCCGGGCGGACATATCTTCATCTGGAGACGCGCTGGCGACGCCGCCGCGGGCTAGAGCGTACAGGATGATTTCGTTGTTCCGGTTTGCGGTTTCCTTTAGGATAACCTTTCCGCCGTTGCTCAGTTCCCACAGAACCGCGCCGGTTTCGGGGTCGGCTGATTCGCTGACAATCCTTCCGGGCAGAGGCTCCGCGTCCAAAAGTTTGTCCGTTACCGCTTCCTCCCGAGGCGGCGGAATCTTCGCGTTCCGGGCTTCCTTCACGAGATTATGAATCCGCTCTTGAGAAGGGTGATTTTCCCCCTCCGGGGCAAGCACGAAAATCATAATATCCTCAGACGAAAAATAGGACTTCGCTACCGCGGCGGTTTCCTTGACCGATACGCCCGGAAGAATCTGCTGAATCGCCTCCAGCTCCCACGCGATGTCAGGAACAGCGGCTCCCTTGAGGAAATGATTGGTAAACTCCCCGATATACGAAGAAGATTCTTGCCGGTCCCGCTCGGAATTCAGTTGGGTTATGTATGAAAGAAGCCCGCGCTTCGCCCGATCAAGCTCGGTTTCGGTAAAGCCGTAGCGGGACATGGATTCCTTCGCCCGAAGTATTTCCTTCAGCGTCTCTTCAGCCGCGCCGGTTTTGGCTCGGGCGGCAAGCATATAATACCGGGAAGAGGCTCCGTAGCGGACCGTTCCGCCTCCGGCGTTCACATAGGGCGTTTCAGGCTTGCTTGCGGCTTCATCAAAGCGGTAGGACAGCATCGTATTGATAAGATAATCAATCACCGTCTCCCGATACCCCGCCAAATCGCTGGTTATAGGCTTGGGGGGACGCTTGTAATACAATTCCACCCGAGTAAAGGCAAGCTCCGGATCGGTAAAAACCTTAACCCTAAGCCCTTTCTTAGGCGGCGGCAGATCATGCTTAGGCCGGTTAAGCGGACCCTCCGGCGCAGGCATGGAAAAATGAGAAGCCAAAGACGCTTCCAAAGCAGGTCCGTCGAAGTCTCCTACAAAGATCAACGCCATATTATCCGCTCGGTACCACGTCTTGTAAAACTCGGCAAGTTTCGAGGGCGGGGCGTTTTCGATAATCTCCGGCAGTCCTATGGCTCTGCGATTCGCGTACTGAGACCCCTCGAAAAGAATCGGGAGCATAAGCCGGCGAATCCGATCCATCGCTCCGAGGCGGGAACGATACTCTTCCATGATGACCAGCCGTTCATCGTCTACCTCTTTCGGATCAAAGGTAAGCCTGTGAGTCCAATCGTCAAGCACCGCGAGGGCGGTATCGGGAATCCGTTTGACCCCGGTCTCGTCCGGCTCGGTAGGAACCTCAATGCCGTAGACGGTTTCGTCATAAGAAGTGTACGCGTTGACATCCGCTCCGAAACGCATCCCCAAAGAACGAAGATAATTCACCAGCTCCGACTCAGGAAACCGTTCCGTGCCGTTAAACGCCATGTGTTCGACAAAATGAGCCAAACCTTGCTGGTCGTCGGTTTCCAGCACAGACCCGGCGTTTACCGCTAAGGTCAAATACGCCCGGTTTTCAGGTTTAGCGTTTTCCACGATATAATACCGCAGTCCATTGGGAAGGGTCCCGGTCAAGGCGGATTCCATAAAGGGAACCTTATCGGCAGGCGCGCCTAAACTGCCGTATCCTGCGGTTCCGGTTTTCGCCCCGGAAGCACAGGCAAGGATTCCGCCTACGAGGATACATGATACGGCAATCCTCAAATGCCGGAGGATCGGCGCGTTATTCATGGCGGATGGTAATCTCTACCCGCCGATTGGCGTCGGAATTTGCGGTTGAACGGCTTCCTCCGGAAGCGACAATCTCAAGCTGTTTACGGTCTACTCCGGCTCCGGCAAGCATATCCGCTATCGTGTCCGCGCGCTGACGGCTTAACGGAACCAATTCGTACCGCTCTTCATTTTCGGTTCCTTCGGTGGGATTGGCGTGACCTTCCAGCACCGCCCGATATTGGGGATGGGCTTTCAAGGTATTCGCAATGTCCGAAAGGTGCCGGTTATTCCGCTCGATGGTTTCGGAATTTAGACCGGTGAAATCAGTGGCGTTCGCGGGAAATAGAATAGTCCGAACAGGCTCTTGCGGGGCTGAAGCGGTACTGGAATCGGCGGGCTTCGGCGTTTCGGACTGCTGACGCAGGGTAGCGAGGCGGTCGGCCGCGTCCGGGGCTTTAGTTTCCGTGCGGGTTTCAGCAGGCTGGCTCTGAACCGCAACCGGCTGAGGCGCGGGGACTCTATACCCTATCATCACGCCGACGCGTCCCCAGAAGGGATAGCCTCCGCCCAGGTAGGGTTCCACATACCAGTTTCCTAAATTGATTCTGACGCCTGCTAGGAGATAAGCGTCCAGAAACGCCCGCACCTGAGCTTCCCGTATCGCGAAGACTCCGCCTAAACCCGGTTCCGCAAAAACTTCAATTCTTTTGAGGCGTACAAAGTAGAGCCGCGCAAATATGGTCTGTTCAAACGCCGTAACCCAATACTGAAAATCGTGACGCACCCCGGTTTTAAGTCCTCCGGCAAAGAGGTTGTTAATGCGGTACTCGAAGGTTCCGGTCCAGCCGCCGCCGCCGCCGGATTTATAGACCTCGCTTAACACGGTATCGTCGGACGCATCAGGGTCCTCTATTCCGCCGCTGATCTCGCCGCCGAACCCAAAGGAAAACTTGCTTTCTTGGGCATATATTCCCGCCGCGAGAAAGATAAGAACGAAAAAAATACATCTCGGATTAGCCATTATTATAGGAGACTCCTTTATGATAGTTTTGGTAGACTTCTACCTGTGTTTATTATACTCCTTCAGCGTTTAAGATGAAAGAGGGAAGAACCGGAATTTGCCATTGCGGAATATCGATAAATCGTGTATTTTTAGGCTATGGTACATATCGCTTTTACGGGAGGCGGTACGGGGGGGCATATTTACCCCGGACTGGCGGTGGCGTCATATTTGCAAAAACAAGGCAACTGCCGGATTTTCTGGCTCGGTTCAGATAAGGGCATGGATAAGGCTCTTGTCGAATCGGCCGGCATTGAATTTTTTGGGATTCCTTCAGGCAAACTGCGGCGGTATCTATCGGCTCAGAATGTGTCTGACGCGTTCAAAGTAGGAGCGGGCTTCTTTGCGGCCCGGAAAATCCTGAAGCGGGAAAAGCCGTGCCTGTTGTTTTCTAAAGGCGGCTTTGTGAGCGTACCGCCTTGTCTTGCCGCGGCGTCTTTGGGCATCAGTGTGTTTACCCATGAATCGGATTTCAGTCCGGGGCTGGCGACCAAAATAAACCTCCGAGTCGCCCGGAAAATATTTATCGCGTATCAGGAAAGCGCGGCTTTTTTCGGTTCCGCCTATAAAAACAAGATTATCCTGTCAGGCAATCCGGTTCGTCCTGAATTCAGGTCTGCCGATCCGATAAAAGGACGAAACTTCCTCGGACTTAAAGAATGGGATCGGATGCTCTTGGTCCTCGGCGCAAGTCAGGGCGCGCAACAAATCAACGAGCTGGTTAAGAAAACCCTGCCGGAACTGACCAAACGGTATACCGTGATTCATCAGGTCGGTCCCAATACGCCTTGGAGCCTGAAAACCGCGGAAAAATACCGGTCGTATCCTTTTTTCAAGGATGAAATGCCTCATGTCCTTGCGGCCGCGGAACTCGTGTTGGGACGAAGCGGCGCGGGTACGCTTTGGGAGTGCGCTACCGTAGGCAGGCCGATGGTTCTCATACCCTTGAGCGGATCAGGAACCAGAGGGGATCAGGTGGAAAACGCCCGGTTTTTTGAAACCGCCGGAGCCGCAGTAACTCTGACCGGCGACGCCGCAAGTCCTGAGAATCTGGTCAAGACTATTACTGCGCTTGCGGAGGACGAAGACCGGCGGAACCGGATGGCTGAAGCCTCGGCGCGCATCGGCATTGAAGACGGCGCGCGGCTTATCGCCGAAACCCTTATGACCGAAATCCTCATACAATTCTAAGGAATTATCATGCAACGTATCGCCATGCTCGACATTATTCTGCTGATCCTGATGCTGATCTTTATTGTCCGGTGTACCCTTCAAGGTTTTGTGAAGGAAGTTTTGTCTATGACCTCTTGGATCGGCGGCATCCTGGGAGCGATTTTCTTCTTTAGGCAAGGGGCGGCGTTTATACGGACTAAATTTTTTCAGGATGTACCGCTTCTTCCTGAAGCGCTTGCCTTTTCCGCGGTTTTTTTCATTATTTTTCTCTTAATCAAGGTTTTTGAAACGCTGATAAGAGATATTGTCGATGAGGTTCATCTAGGCGGAGTGGATCACATCATGGGAACCTTGATAGGCGTTGCCGAGGGATTCGCCTGCGCGGTGCTGGTTCTTTTTCTCATCACCATTCAGCCTGTGTTTGAAACCGAGCCGATCTTTAAGGGCAGTCTATTTGCCGAATACTTTCTGCCCCTTATTGAAGAGCATATTCCTGCGAATCTTGGTTTTCCGGAGTAACTATGTTTGAAGCGATTATAGGACAAAACGCGCTGACTCAGCTTGCCGCGGATAGAGCCGGCGGTATTCTTGCGCCGTCCATGCTTTTTTCCGGTCCGCCGGCGTCGGGCAAGGGAACCGCCGGGCTTGAGCTGGGACGGACGCTCTCCTGCGAAACCCCCGGATCGCCGCCTGACTGCGCCTGCGGAGCCTGCGTCAGGCACCGATTCCTGACGCATCCGGACTTGCTTAGTCTTGGACCTCGGAACTTTTCTTCGGAGATGAGCGCGGCCGCCGCGGCTTTTCAGAGAAAGCCCGAAAGCGATGACGCGCGGCTGTTGTTTATCCGGTCTGTGCGGAAACTGCTGTCCCGATTCTCGCCGGTTCTCTGGGAGGAGGAGCCGAAATTCAGCAAATTAAGCGATATGATGCTTTCACTGGAAGAAGCCTTAGACGAAATTTTCTCTTCAAAAAGACCCGCGGCGCCGGAGACGCTGAAAAAACAGTGCGACGGAATCCTCAAAACCGCGCTGAAACTCGAAGCCGACGGCATGAGCGATACGATTCCAATCGGGCAGATTAGACGAGCCGCGGCGTGGAGCCATCTCGCGCCTACGGGCGGGCGGAAACTCCTGCTCATCGAAAACGCAGACCGTATGCAGGACGGAGCGAGAAATTCGCTTCTCAAGATTCTTGAGGAACCCCCTGAACCGCTAACCATTCTCCTGACTACCGCCCGAGAGAAAGCCTTGCTTCCCACCATTTTATCGAGGGTTCGTCCCTACCGCTTTGTCCAGCGTCCGCGGGAGACCGAAACCGAAGTAATCCGCCGGATATTTGGAGACGGACAGACCGCGGCTTCAGGCATCGGCGCGTATCTGGATTCGTTTTTGCCCATACCGGAAGAGCGGCTTCGCGCTTTGGCTGGATTTTTCGCCGCGTACCTCTCGGCGGGAATCGCGGCGGCCCTGCGGAAACGCGGAACGCCCCTGCCCGAAGAGCTTGCCGCCTTAGGCGAGCGCGCGGCAGGCATCGCGGAAGCCGCCGGTTTGGGAAAACCCGGCAATGACGCTCAAGGCGTCATCGCCAAAATCGTAGCCGGAGCGGAAAAATTCGAGATTCGAGGCTTGTTTTCGCAATTTCTCAGTCTGCTTCTTGCGCTGGTTTCTGAAAGCGGCCGTTCTTTAGGGCGCGTAGTCTGCGGAGGGTATTACGACGTCTGGCGGAAATCCGTCGGCGAGGCGGCGGGAGCGGTAGGCATCTACAACCAGAGTCCTGTCTTAGCCTTAGAACGGCTCGGCGTGGAACTCAAGCGGAACCTGATTATCCATTTCCGCTAGAAAAAGCGCGCAACCCATAACCGGAAGTAGACAGGCTTCAAAGAACGCTCTGCTACGAATCTCATGGTACGAATCTCTCCCATCATGGTACGAATCCTTCGTAGCATGGTATGAATCTCTCCCATCATGGTACGAATCCCTCGTAGCATGGTATGAATCTCTCCCATCATGGTACGAATCCTTCGTAGCATGGTACGAATCCCTCGTAGCATGGTACGAATCTCTCTCATCATGGTACGAATCCTTCGTAGCATGGGTACAAGCCGCGCCGGTTGAGGGGCATCTGATACCGGCTTCGCGGCGAAGGGATTATGGAGTTGCGCCGGAAAACGTAATATCCGGCATACAGCTCAATAGTCCCTGTTCGTTTCGGCGTATGACGACCTTTACGCCGTAAAGCGCGGCGATGAGTTCCGGCGTGATGGTCTCGGCGGGGGTCCCTGAAGCGATAACCCGCGTATCGTGGAGCGCCAAGAGCCGATCCGCAAATAGAAACGCGTGATCCGGATTGTGGGTGCTGAGAATAATACTGTAGCCCTGCCGATTGAGGCTTTTAATCTGAAAGAGAACCCGCAACTGATTGCCGTAATCGAGGCTTGCCGTAGGCTCATCCATGATGAGGAGCGAGGCTTTCTGCGCCAAAGCCCTCGCAATCAGGATCAACTGTTGTTCGCCGCCGCTTAATTGGCGGAAGTCCCTCTGCCGTAAATGGCCGGCTCCGATTCGTTCCAAAGCCTCTTCCGCGGACCGCCGCTGGGCTTCATTCGGCGCAGACCATTCTCTGCCTTGGGCCGCGGTTCCCATCAGCACCATGTCCAGCACAGAATAGTTGAACGACGGATAGTGTATCTGCGGAATATAGGCAATCCGCCGAGCCAGCTCGGCCGGATGCTTTTTCTCGATGCCTTCGCCGTCGAGCAGTACCTCGCCGGCTTTAGGCCGTTCCAGACCGAGCATACACCGGAACAGCGTGCTTTTTCCCGCGCCGTTTGGTCCCAGCAATGCGAGAAATTC
Organism: Spirochaetaceae bacterium; assembly: GCA_031257135.1. Classification (GTDB taxonomy): domain Bacteria; phylum Spirochaetota; class Spirochaetia; order Treponematales; family Breznakiellaceae; genus JAITHW01. Next base: position 6,333 of record JAIRPH010000129.1, on the reverse strand, counting down.
GCCGGAGCCTACGGTGAAATGCACATCCTGCAAAATAATTCGGTCCCCGTAGGAAAACGCGAGATTGCGGACTTCGAGACTCACCATACGTCTCCTTTCCGAGTGATAAGCCACAGAAAAAACGGCGCGCCAATCAGCGAGGTGAGAATTCCCAGAGGGATTTCCGTCGCAAAAAGATTGCGGGATACGTCGTCGATAATCAGAAGAAAGAGCGCGCCGAACAGCATCGACGCGGGCATGAGATACCGGTAATTACTGCCCACAAAACGCCGCGTCAGATGAGGAATCACCAGTCCCGCCCAGCCGATGATGCCGCTCACCGAAACCGCGGCCGCGGTAATCAGCGTGGAACTCAGGATAACGATCAGCCGGAGACGTCTCACATTTACGCCCATGGTGCGGGCTTCGTCTTCGCTCAGGGTCAGGAGATTGATGCGCCACCGAAAAATAAGCAGAGGCGCGACGCCTACAGCTATGGGAAGAACCGCAAAAGACAGCGATGAAGGATTCGTTTTTGCCAGAGACCCCATAAGCCAATACACGATTTCAGGAAGTACGCTGTTCGGGTCCGCGGCAAGCTTCATAAACGAAACCGCGGCGTTATTTAAGGAAGAAATCATCAACCCCGCAAGAATGAGACCGATGATTTTCTTGCCCCGCACCCGCCCTCCGATGAACATGACTAAGGCGATAGTCAGCAAACTTGCGGTAAACGCGAAAACCGTGATCATCGGTCCCGGGAGCCTGAGCAGAATCGCTAAGGTCGCGCCCGCGGCCGCGCCCCCGGATGCGCCCAGAATATCCGGCGCGGCAAGGGGATTCTGAAATACCCCCTGATACGCGGCTCCCGCGGCGGCAAGGGATGTCCCCACAAGACAGGCAAGCAGAATCCGGGGAAGCCGCACGTTGAACAGGATCGCCTCCGCGCGGGGCGAATCAAAGCCGCTGAATCCCAGAAAACGGGCAATCATTGCGCTAATCGGAATGGGATACCGCCCCAGGGACAGCGAAACCAAAACCGCGGCGACCAGCAGAATTCCCAGCAGAACGATAACCCCCGCGTAACCCCTGACAATCTGACGCATTTAGAATGAACCGCTGTTGATCATAAGCCGGCCGAACCGTTCTCGGGAAAGCTCGTAGCCGTAGAACAGCCGGTAATATTCGGCGGTTTCGGCGTACAAATCGAAGCGCGCGTATTCAGGATAGAGTATCTTCAGCATCCAGAGTATCCCCAGATAGCGGTTGATGGACGGCGGACTTCCCAGCCAATTATACGGACTTTGAGGTACGTCGAAGTAATTCCCATTCTGAACCGCCCGCATCTGCTTCCATAGGGGATCAGACTTTGCCGCGGCATACGCGCTGTCAAAGGTATATACGCTGTCGAAGCCGAAGAAAAGTATATCCGGGTCCCAGAGAAGCAGTTGTTCCATGTTGGTTTCATTGCCGCCGCTTCGGGAAGATGGATTCGGTATTGCCGCCCGATTATCCGCCAGCCAATCCACCGCTTGCGAATGAAAGGTCCCAGCCGCTAAAACGTTCAGCCCTTGCTTGCCCAGACAGTACAGAACCGATTTCTTATTATCCCCCACGCGCGCCATAACCTCCTGCGCCGTTGCGAGGGTTTTCTCGCAAAACGCCGCCAGAGCTTCGCCTTTCGCTTCCTGCCCTAAGAGTTTGCCCAGAGCGCGGAACGCGTCGGGAGTCGATTGCAGGGTTGCAGTAATATGAACCGCAGGAACCGCAATGGACTTGGAAATAGCGTCCATATCCGCGGCGATGCCGGCTTTCATTTCGCCTACGTCAATCACGATTTCCGGCGCGATGGCGGCAACCTCTTCAAGGTTTAGGTTCGCCGTGTTGTAAAACTGTCCTATCGCGGGAAGTTTTGAAAGACGCTCAGGCATAAACTCCGCCTGTTCCGGCGGAAACGGAGCCGTAATGGTACAGAGCTGTTCCGGCGCGATGGCAATCAGGAACATCTGCGCCAAAGGTCCCGATGCGCTGACTCTCGCGAGGTTCCCGGGAATCTCGACGCGCCGTCCCGTAGAGTCGGTAAAGGTTATCAATTCCGGCGCGCTTTGCGGCTTCCTATCCGAGCGTACCCCCGCAGGATATAGTCCGGCTCCGGCAAGGGCAAAAATCAAGACCAGCATATACGGTCTGCATACCATAGCAAAATCCTCCAGAAATTAACCATAACAAGATACGCCGAATATGGTCAAGACGCCGATACCAGCGCATGAGTGGCGCGGCGTCCGCGGAACCGCCTCCATGCTGAAAGCTAGAAAATTCCGCTGGAATTATCGCCTCACCTCTTGCGGTTTTTTTGGAAACTTGCTAAATCAAAGGCGCGTTTCACAAATCACTAAAGATTTGAATGACATATCGCGTATGACCCTTGACCACAAGACGCCAAAAAGGTATTATTTAGTTGCGTTCAGAATCAGTATTTCCTTAGCAAAACAATGGCGTTGCCATTGCATAGTGACCGTTTTCGGAGCAAACTATACGGAGGAATATAGTGAGCTTGTACAAAAAAGTAATCAACGCCGTCTGCTCGGCGTTTGAAATCGTAGCGGGATTGAGCTTGGCGGCTATGCTGGTCGTAGTGGTTATCCAGGTAGTGATGCGGTATTTTTTTAGCAATACTCCCGGCTGGACGGAAGAGATAGCCCGCCAGTTGATGATTTTGTTTTGCTTCATCGGAATAGCCGTGGGCGTACGGGACAAAATCCATATAGCCCTGACTATCATCACCGACAGGGGGTTCAAGAAAATCCGGCTACCGCTGGAGATTATCGGAAAAGTCCTTATCTGCGCCATGGGAATCATGATGAGCATCAATATGGGTCCTTATTTTACTAAATTAAAATACAACATCCTGCCGGGATCGGGCATTCCGGTCGGCTACCAGTACGTCTTTCCCACCGCGGTGGGAGTGCTGGTCGCCCTGATAGCTGTGTATCAGATTTATGACCACTTCAAATATGGTACCGACGAAGCCCAGCAACAGCAGGGCGATTTTACTAAAAAGGATGCCACGCTATGACCGTAGACCCCGTAGCTATCGCCCTGTTGATAGGGCTTTTTCTGGTGCTGGTAATTATCAAATTCCCCATAGCGTTCTCGCTGGCGTTTGCGGCATTCGCTACCGCGGCATACAAGGGAATTTCGCTGGGCGCAATCACGCAAAAAATGGTGAGCGGCGTGGACTCGTTCTCGCTGTTGGCGATTCCCTTCTTTATTCTCGCGGGGGAAATCATGGGCGCAGGCGGTATCTCCGACCGGCTGGTAAAACTCGCCGACGTGATGGTGGGGCGTATGAGAGGCGGGCTGGCGATGGTCAACGTGGTCGCCAGTATGTTCTTCGGCGGCATTTCCGGCTCCGCTGTGGCGGACACCTCGTCGCTTGGTCCGCTGGAAATCGATATGATGAAAAAACAAGGCTATGACGCGGACTTTTCGGTGTGCGTCACCATCGCCAGCGCCTGTCAGGGCGTACTGATACCGCCAAGCCACAACATGATCATCTACGCGTCCGCCATCGGCGGGCTTTCTGTGGGCAAGCTCTTTATGGCGGGACTGGTGCCGGGCGTCCTGTTGGGAATCGCCCTCATGACAATCTGCTATATCATGTCCGTCAAACGCAATTACCCCCGGGGCGGCAAATACACGCCCAAAGAAGCACTCAAAATCACCGCCGACAGCCTGCTGGGGCTGTTCACGGTAGTGCTTATCATAGGCGGCGTATTCACCGGCATCGTCACCGCCAACGAATCTTCGGTGCTTGCCTGTATTTGGGGGTTTATCGTGGCGCTCTGCTTCTACCGGAAAATCACGATCAAGGACGTGTGGCCCATACTCAAGCGCACGTTGCGGACTTTGGCGATGGTGATGACCCTGATAGCGGCGTCTTCGGCATTCGGCTACATGATGACCGTTTTGCGTATACCAAGCCTTATCACCCAGGGACTCTTGGGAATCAGCCAGAATCGTGTCGTGCTGTTACTGCTTATCAACTTCTCGCTACTCATCTTGGGTTGCGTCATGGACATGGCACCGCTCATCCTGATAGCCGCGCCGATTCTGGTACCCGTGGTGACTTCTCCGGTTATCGGCATGGATCCCATTCAGTTCGGTATCATGATGATGCTGAACCTATCTATCGGACTATTAACCCCGCCGGTGGGGACGGTGCTGTTCGTGGGCAGTTCCATTGCGGGAATCAAGATAGAGCAGACTGCCAAGGCGATGGTTCCTTTCTATGTGACCATGGTGATAGTCCTGCTGTTGCTCACGTTCGTGCCTGCCTTTTCTATGACCGTGCCGAACCTGATGTTCGGAAAGTGACATTTGAATCAACCCGGCTTCGGGCCGGTTAAGATTAACTATTAAGGAGAAAACAATGAAAAAAACGGCAAGCCCATTGATTTTGCTTGCGGCGGCATTGACGATGCTGTTTACGGCGTGCCAAAAGAAAACTGAAAGCGCGGCGGGCGTAGCGAGCGCGGCGCCCAAGCCCAGGGTGTTTCGTATGGCGGATAACCAGCCGGACGGCTACCCTACGGTACTCGGCGATTTGGCGATGGCGAAGTATATCGAGGAAAAAACCGGCGGCGCTATCAAGATTGAGGTGTACAACAATTCGGTGCTGGGCGACGAGAAGACCACCATCGAGCAGACCCAGACCGGCGACATCCACTTTATCCGGGTAGGGCTTAACCCGTTATCCGCAATTAATCCTGTGGTGAACGCCTTGGCAATGCCCTTCCTGTTCCGCGACCGCGTCCATATGTTCAAGGTGCTGGACGGGCCTATCGGTACAGAACTGATGGAATCCCTGCAAAAACAAAACCTGCTGGGACTCTGCTGGTTTGACGCGGGCTTCCGCAACTTTTACAACTCCAAGAGGGACATTAAGACTCCCGATGACATGAAGGGACTCAAAATCCGCGTACAGGACAGCGCCCTTATGATGGGGATGATTCGCGCGCTGGGCGCTTCGCCCACGCCTATGGCATACCCCGAAGTATACCCGGGCATCCAGAACGGCATTATCGACGGGGCGGAAAACAACTGGCCGTCCTATATCACCGCCGCCCATTACGAGGTTGCCAAGCACTTCACCGTTGACGGACATATGGCGTCTCCGGAAATGGTACTCATCAATGTCAGCGTGTGGAACAGCCTGTCGGACGCCGAGAAGCAGATAGTCAAAGAAGGCGCGGCAGAAGGCGCAAAAATAGAACGCGCTTCATGGCTTGAAGCCGAAGCGAAATACGAGAAAGCCGCCCGGGACGCCGGTTGTAACATCACCGAACTGACCCCAGGCGAGAAAAAACTTTTCCAAGACGCGTTGTTGCCGCTCTACGATGAGCCGGCTTATGCCGCCTACGCGGATATAGTCAAACGGGCGCGGGAGACAAATTAGAACAGGGAGTAAGGGCGTTAAAATCCGGAGGCACGGTAGTGCAGGATCTGAATTAAAAAGAATCCCTAAACGCCGTGAAACGAAGATAAAAATTACCAAAGGTAGAAGTATAAATATTATCGGCGGAACTACTGGAATACAATATATGAAAACAGAATGTTCCGCCGATAGTGAAACAGTTATGGTGTATCCCGTCGGCGTCTCTGCGGAGTTTTAGCGCCAGCCGGTTATGGTTTGTGCGTTTCCCTGAGCGTCAGTGATACTGACGCTTCCGTCCGCGGAGACCTTTACCGCAGGAAAACGCCGCGCCGAAACCGGCTCCGGGTCGCCTGCGGATACCGCGGTTATGAACAGCGTTTCTCCCGGCTCGATACGCCCTTCCAGCATGGGGATGACGCCGTGAGTGTGGAGGACGTTCAGACTCGGCGCGGATGCCGTAATCCGCCTTGTCCGGCGGGTTTCAGGCTCTAGAGCGGCACTCCGGGAACATCCCCCCGGGAAACGCCGCGCTGACGTCGCGTGAACCGGCGCACACGGGAACTTCCGTCGTAACGCCACAGGATCAAAGCATGGTCAAAGGCGGAACTGTGGAATTCAGATGGGAGGTTCTAGGGACGGAGGATCAGACTGTAACATGGTCTCTTGAACCAGGCATCTACTACAAATCGGGAACCAAGATCGATCCCAATACCGGCGTGCTCACCGCGGCGACGGATGAGACCGAGTCCTTCATTAAGGTAATAGCAACCTCCACCGTAGATAAAACTAAATGGGGCAGGGAAGCCGTTGCCGTCGTGTCGAGCGTAACCCGCGTAGACGTAACTCCGCAGTCTACCCGTGTATACAAAGGCGGGAACAAGCAATTCAAGGCAGAGGTTATCGGGCCGGACAACCCA
>JAIRPH010000115.1 GCA_031257135.1 Spirochaetaceae bacterium | reverse complement strand
CTTGCGAAACTTGCCGAGGTTCCCCGCGCTCTTTTTGAGCCGCTGGCGTTGATGGTCAGCGCGTATGCCCCGCATCTCGGGGAGGAGTTGTGGGAACGCCTCGGACATACCGAGTCGGTGTCTCAGGCGGAGTGGCCCCGGTACGACGAGGCTTTGGCGGCGGATCAGGATTCGCTCATCGTGGTGCAGGTAAACGGGAAACTGCGGGATAAGTTTACGGTTCCGGCCGGGACGGCTGTTGAGGAGCTGGAGCGTCAGGCTCAGGCATTGCCCGGAGTCAGGAAATGGCTTGAAGGGCGCGCGATTCTCAAGGTCATCGCTGTCCCGGACAAGCTCGTAAACATCGTCGTCAAGTAACAAGGGCAACCGTAAACGTTTAGCCGTATACGCTTCAGCGAGGAAAGGCTTAGGGTTCGGTCTGAGCGATTGCGGCGAACTTGCCGGAAACCGATATGAAAAGGTCTACCAGCTCAGGATCGAAGTGAATACCGCTGTTTCCTTTAATAATAGCAACCGCTTCGTCATGGGTGAAGGCTTTTTTGTAAGGACGCTCTGAAAGAAGCGCGTCGTATACGTCTACGATAGCCATGAGCCGCCCCTGTAGGGGAATCTCTACGCCTTTAAGCCCATTGGGGTAGCCTGTGCCGTCCCACTTCTCGTGATGGGTCCCGGCGAAAATCTTCGCGTGTTCAAGAAATATCCGTTCCGACGTGCTTTCCCCGATCTTCTCGATTACCTGCACCCCAAAGGTCGTATGCTTTTTCATTTCCTCGAACTCTTCTTCGTTCAGTTTTTCCGGCTTGAAAAGAATATAGTCCTTAATAGCTATCTTCCCGACATCATGAAGCTGGGCGGAACGGAACAGAATATCTGTGTCCCAATGAGCGATCTCCTCCTGATGCAGATTTTCTTTCTTCAAAGCCTCAACGAGAATTTTCAGATACCGCTCAGTCCGTTCAATGTGGCTTCCGGTAATCGCGTCCCGGGATTCCACCAGTTCCGCTACAGTCCGCAGAATAGCGTTTTGCAGACTCACTACCTCGCAGGTCTTTTCTCTGACCATGTTTTGCAGATTCGTGTTGTACTCAGTCAGTTCCCGCTTCTGAGATTCAACGAGCAGATGCACTTCAATCCGCTTCAGCAGAAGAAGCGGCGAAAACGGCTTGGTAATGTAGTCTATCGCTCCTAACGATAAACCCCGCAATTCACTGCCGTCGTCATTCTGGGCGGTCAAAAATATAACCGGGATATTCGCGGCGTTTTCCCGCTTTTTCAGCGCGCTGATAACGTCATAGCCGTTCATTCCGGGCATATCCACATCCAGCAGAATCATATCAGGTATGACTTTATCAAGCATTTTGAACAGCTTTTCGCCCGACGGAATCGTAAACACATCGTACTTTTCTATCAAGGCGTTCTTACCGACCGTAAGATTAGTAATATCGTCGTCAACCAGCATTATTTTTTTTCTATCTGCGCTCATTTTTTTATTTTCCTTTTTTTCTTTTTTCTAAAAAGAATATTCTATAGAAAAAAATCACCGTAGAAGCATATCAATCCCGGCTACGGCTTCGTCGTAGTCCGACAAAAGAATATACTGCGCTATCTTTTCTACCTGAGAGTGAAAAAGCGCGTCCGTTCCTTCCATGCCTTTTTGCAGGCGGTTCAGGCTGTGTTCCGCTTTTCCCATATCCATTGTCTCAAGCGCGGCTTTGAGTTCGCTAAGTTCCCGTTTCAGCGCGTCCGGCGAAACAGAAATACTGCGCTGACAGCCGCTCAAAGTCTTTTCAATTCTTTCCAATAGAAGCGCGAAATCCTCAAGAAAAATAGGGTTATTCCGGTCGATATAGGTCATATCTTCGGTTTTGCCCGCGGTTTCCAAGCGTTTCGCGTAATCGGAAAGTTCCGCCGCGCCGACGCTGGCGGACGCGCTCTTCACCGCGTGGACAAAGGTCGCGTACAGCGGAATATTCCCAACTTCAAGGGAAGAGCGAATCTGTTGCAGTTTCTCTTTCCCGTCTTCAAGAAAAATCCCAAGGGTATTCAAATATCTGTCCAGGGTTCCTCCGGTCATGGAAACCCCTTTTCTCACATCGATTCCGGCAATTTCAGGCAGAGTATCTTCCGCATCAGACAGCGATTCTTTTCTCATTTCATGGCATTGTTTCTGTTTTTCCCGGGGAATCCATTTTTGCAATACTGCGGTCAGCCGGGACATCTCAATGGGTTTCGGCAGAAAGTCGTTCATATTATTCTGAAGAAACATTTCCCGTACGCCGCTCACCGCGTTCGCGGTAAGCGCGATAATCGGCAGTTTCCGGTATCGGTCGCCCCCTAAATCCCGGATGCGTCCAGCCGCCTCAATGCCGTCCATACCCGGCATCATGTGATCCATAAATACCATATCGTAATTTCTCGCCTTTACCAAATCAATCGCTTCCGCGCCGCTTTTGCACGTATCGATCCGCATTTCAAAGGAATTCATAAGCCCTTCCGCGACTTTCAGATTCGTAGGTATATCGTCCACGATGAGAATCCGCGCCGAAGGCGCAATAAACCGGGCAGGACATTTCTGTTTATACGTCCGGTTTTCGGCTTTGTGATTCAGCGCGTCCGCGATGGAAAGCGCGTGAGCCGGCAACGCAAGGGTAATGACGTCCTGCAAACCGATTTCCGCGCCGTATCCGATCATGACGATCAGCTTTGACTCAAGCCCTAACCGCTGAACGATTTTCTTCGCCCCTTCATATAAAATATAGGACACAAAAATAAAAGGATAGAAACTCTGTTTCAGCAGTTCAAAAAAATCCGACTGAACCGTAACCCAGCAGTTGGGAACGCCCAGCGCGTCAAGACTGCTCTGCATGGACTGCGCGCTGAGTTCGTTCATTTCGTAGATGAGCGATGCTTTTGTTTCCGGCGCGGAAACAAAAGCAATCGGCGCGGGATCGGAAATCCGCTGAGGCAGAAGAACCGTAAAAGACGTTCCCTTGCCGTACTCGCTGGTAAAAGAAATTTCGCCTCCCATAGCGTCGCAGAGGCTCTTGGAAATCGCCAAACCCAAACCGGTTCCCTCAATGCCCCGATTAGCGGCAATGTTGAACTGCACAAAATCTCCGAAGACCTTAGAAAAATTTTCCTGTTTAATGCCGATTCCGGTATCCGTAATAGTAATGTTCAAAAGAATGTGCCGGTCTTCCGCATCGCCTCCGAAACCGCCTGCAATCGAAAAGGTAATTGATCCCGTTTCGGTATACTTCACAGCGTTATTCAGAAGATTCAGGATAATCTGCCTGATCCGCACCTCGTCGCCGATGAGCTTATTCGGAATTTGGGGATCGATATCGACCAGCAGACGCACCGGTTTTTCCCCGAGGCGCATACGGATTATCGTCACCAGATCGTTCACCACCGAAGCGAAAAGATACGGGGTTTCCACAATTTTCATCTTCCCTGATTCGATCTTTGAAAAATCGAGAATATCGTTGATAATCGAAAGCAGATTCGCGCTGGACTGCTTGATGCCTAATGCGTACTCGCACACATCCGGGGGCAAATCTTCCCGGAGAATCAGTTCAGACATCCCCACAATAGCGTTCATGGGCGTGCGGATTTCATGGCTCATTCGGGCGAGAAAGTCAGACTTACTCTTGTTTTTTTCTTCAGAGCGCATCTTCGCGCTGTACACGCTCACCAGAGACGCGCTGAGAAGGAACATCATCACCGCGCCCAACGCGGAAATAACAACGCCCATCTGATACACCTTCGCGTAAAAACTGGAAACCGAAGTTATCACTCCCGTATACCAGCCGTTGAAAATCTTCCCGAAAAAAACAATGCTCCTCGCGCCGCTGTGATTGATAAACTGCATTCCGGAAATCCGTCCGTTAGGCGCGCTAAGAAGCGCCTTAGCCACCAGCGCGCAGTCTTCATTCACAGACGCGAAATTACGCCCAATGAGATTCTTGTCCCGGCTGTGAGTAATAATGTCAAGTCCCTCATCCAGCACAAGCCCGTAATAACTGACGCTTGCGCCCCCTAAATCGCTCACCAGAGGCGCCATTTCAGAGAGGTCTATGTCAATCGCTATAACTCCCGCGCTCTCGCCCGAAGACGTAACCACTTCCTTAGACACCGAAACAACCAGTTTCCCAGTAGACCGGTCAATATACGAACCAGTATAGTACAAGCCGTCCTTCTTTTCCAATGCCCCGATATACCAGGGACGGCTCTTGGGATCAAAGTCCGAAGGCGGAAGCCACCCGTCCAGCCCGCCGACGTAGGTCCCCCGGATATACCCGTATATGCCCACCAGCCCGTGAATTATCCGGTCCTTTTTGGCATACACCTGAGAAGTTATCCATTTGAGCAGACCTTGAACATCCTCTTGGGAAGTTTTTTTAGGAAGCATATCTTCAACATAGAGGCAGGTATCGGTTAAAAAGACTTCAGCTTGAGCCAATTCCGCCTTGATGCCGGCTTCGGCAACCTGAATCAGCTCTTCGCCGTTAATCCGCAACTGCTCGCCTACCATCCTGCTGGTATACAGATACCCTACAAATACCATGATGAAAAACGCCAAAAATACAAAAAGAAATTGCCGATAATTCAGCTTAATTATTTCCCGTACAGACATTAATAATCCTTACTTTGTTTTATCTATTATATCATAAAAATATAGCATAAAAAGTAAAGCGCGGAAAAAGGGACTTGACTTTTCAATGTCCCCTAGAGAAAATAAAAGATAGTATGGAACAGGTTTCCTCTGCGGCTGACGTATTTGCGTGGCTTTCCCGCTTTATCGCCGGTCAGTTCATTACCAGCTTGCGGCTGGATCGCATGGAGGTTCTCGCTCGGCTTGCGGGCAATCCTGAAAGGTCCGCGCCGGTCATTCACATAGCAGGCTCCAAAGGAAAAGGCTCGGTTACAGGAATGATCGCCGCCATTTTGCAGGCGCAAGGGTTCCGGCCGGCTCGGTACACCTCGCCCCATGTAACCGAATACCGGGAACGAATCACTCTGGGAAACGATTTCTTTGAGGAATCCGTGTATATCGACGCGGGTAAAGAATTAATCGCGGCCGAAGAAGCCTTGCGGAAAAACGGGAACGCGTATTTTGATCATCCCGCGCCGGACGATACGGCCGCGGGCTTTTTCGAGTTACTGACGCTGTACTTTTTCCTCTGCGCCCGCCGGGGAAACTGCGATGTAATGGTAGTAGAAACCGGCTTAGGCGGAAGACTGGACGCTACGAACATTGTCGATCCCCTCGTATCGGCGATTACGCTTATCGAACTGGAACATACCGAGTTTCTCGGAGACACCTTAGCCGCTATAGCCCGGGAAAAAGCGGGGATCATCAAACCGGGCAGACCCCTCGTCTTAGCGGAACAGTCCGCCGAAGCCTTAGCGGTATTTAAAACGATTGGAGCTTCGCGGAATGCTCCGGTATACTATCTTCCTGAGATCGCTGATATTCGCCATATTCAGGTCGCTCCTGAAGGAACCTCGTTTACCTTGACTTCTAAGGCGTTTTCTCATCCGCTGAATCTGACCCTGCCTATGGCAGGCGAAATACAGGCGAATAACGCGGGACTTGCGGCGGTCGCGGCTAAAACCGCGTTTCCAGCCTTGACGGAACAGGCGGCGCAAGAAGGCTTGCGCGGTTTTACTCTGCCCGCGCGGTTTGAACGGATTCTGGACGCTCCGGTTTTGATTGTAGACGGGGCGCATACTCCGCGCAGTATGTCCGCCTGCGTAGAAACATTTACTCGGCTCTACGGAACCGGAGGAGTTCTTCTGTTCGGATGCGCGTTAGGCAAAGACGTACAGGCTATGGCGGAGATTCTTATTCCTGTTTTTTCTCGTATTATTATAACTACTCCGGGAACCTACAAAATCAGCGTTCCCCAAGGGGTATACGATATGTTCGTTCAGGCGGTTTCCGCGTCGGGAACGTCCGCGGAGGTTCTCTGTATTCCTGAGACCTCGGCGGCAATAGCGCAGGCTCTTGCGCTGGGCAGAGAACAAGGGCTTCCCTTGCTTGGGACTGGTTCTTTTTATCTTGCCGCGGAAATCAGAAACGCGGTGAAATAGGAGAAGACTGTGTCTTTTACCATTAAACAGGTGTCGGAGAAGACCGCTTTACCGCCTCATGTACTGCGGTATTATGAAAACGAGGGGCTTCTCCCCGGAGTCGCCCGAAGCCGAAGCGGAGTCCGCCGGTATTCAGAGCATGATCTTGAGTGGCTCGGACTCATTTGCTGTCTCAAAAATACGGGAATGTCTATCAAGCAGATTAAGTCTTTTGTCTCGTTAAGCGTAGAGGGAGAGGCTACGCTCAAAGCCCGATGCGATATGCTTCGGGAACACAAAAAAAATGTGGAGCGTCAGATTAAAGAAATGCAGAGGCATCTTGAAAAAGTGACCTGCAAGATAGAATACTTTACCGGTCAGTATGAAAAGTCTTTGCAAGACAAGCAGGCTGTGGAAAGCGGAACTGTGTGACCTTGTTTTCACAGCCTGCCGTAACGGGGTTATTCTTCTACGGTTTCCGGCTTGGCTTTTTTAGCTCTGGGTTTGCGGGGAGCTTTTGGGGCTGTATTTTTTTCCCCTTTTTCTACCTTTTCCCCCTTTTTAGGCTCTTTTTTCGGGGTTTTTTTGGCTTTTTCCGGAGCGGGAGGAGGGGCCAGTTTTTTTGCCTTAGGAATAGTCTTGAGGACTTCCGCGAGTTGAGGGTCCTTTTCCAATTCCGCTAAGTCGAACGCAGTCTGCATATTGACCCAATATTCTACGGTAGTATCGGAGAAATACTTAGCTAACCGTTTTGCGATATGAAGGCTTATTTTCGCCTTGTTTGTGACTATCTGCCGTACTGCGGACACGCTGAGACCGATGTCCCCGGCAAGCGCGCTTATGGGGATGTTATAGTCCTTCAATAACTTGTTTAATTCGTCCCCGGGTATTAATAGTGTTTTTTTTGCCATCCATGAAACCTCTTGTATGTATTTTAGAGCAAAAGCTCTACTATGTATAATACTATATTACGCATAAGTTTGTAAATAGCGGCGCCGTCATTTTTACCGCTATTTTTATATTTTTTCTCTTGTACATTTTTTTTTTCTCTTATACAATCGGTAATACTATGGCATACATAAAAAATCTGTTCGACAGAAATTTTCTTGAGTACGCTTCTTATGTTATCAAGGATCGGGCTATCCCTGATCTTGAAGACGGACTTAAACCGGTACAGCGGCGGATTTTGCACTCTCTTTTTGAAATGGACGACGGGAAGTTTCATAAAGTCGCCAATGTGGTGGGACACTGTATGAAATATCACCCTCACGGAGACGCTTCGATTGGATCGGCTCTTGTGGTGTTGGCAAACAAAGCGTTTTTCATCGACCGGCAGGGAAATTTCGGCAATATTTTTACCGGCGACGAAGCGGCGGCGGCTCGGTACATCGAATGTCGGGCGACTCCGCTGGCAAAAGATATATTTTATAACCCAAAACTTACGGTTATGGCGGATTCCTACGACGGACGCAACAGAGAACCTGTGGTTTTCCCCGCAAAAATCCCGGCGGTACTCGTGATGGGCGCGGAAGGCATCGCGGTAGGTATGTCAACAAAGATACTGCCCCATAACATTCTGGAAGTGCTGGAAGCGGAGAAAGCCTGTCTCGAAGGAAAACCGTTCAAGCTCTATCCTGACTTCCCTACCGGCGGGCTAGTGGACGTATCGGAATACAAAGACGGCAACGGAAGAGTTCTGGTTAGAGCGAAGCTGGACGCCTCCGATCCGAAACGCATCGTGATTCGGGAACTGCCTTTCGGGTCCACTACAGAAAGTCTGATTAACAGCGTAGAAACCGCGGCGAAAGCGGGACGCATCAAGATTCAGTCCATCAACGATTTTACCACTGAAAAGGTAGAAATTGAGATACGCCTCGCCAGAGGCGTATACGCGCAGGAAACGATAGACGCGCTGTTTGCCTTTACCGAATGTGAGCAGTCTATCTCGGTGAACCTTCTGGTAATCGACGGCAATCTTCCGGTAGTAATGAGCGTTACCGAAGTCATTCAGCGTCACGCCCGGCAACTGATCGATCTGCTGACCAAAGAGCTGGAATTAGAGAAGACAGAACAACAGCGCAAACTCCGCTTCCGCACGTTAGAGCGGATTTTCATTGAAGAAGGGCTGTACAAGGTCATAGAAAAGATGAAAACCGCTGAAGCGGTTGAAAAAGCCGTTATTAACGGTTTTATCCCCTACCGCAAAGCGATAGGCTCCCAAGAGGTCGCTCAAGACGATATAGAACATCTCTTAAAGATTCCTATCCGGCGGCTGTCTCTCTACGACATCTCGAAAGCTAAGGCGGACATGAAGGAAATTCAAGCCCGGATAAAAGAGATAAACGGACATCTCAAAAACATCACCGCCTACGGAATCGCGTTTCTGGACAGTATTATTGATACCGTAAAGGCAAACGAGGAGCTGGGCCGAGGCATCCGCAAGACGCCGGTAGGCGCGTTCGAGAAAGTCGCGGTAAAAGAGGTCGTCAAAAAAGATATTCAGCTCAAGTACGATTCAAGTACCGGGTATCTTGGAACCGGCGTCGCCGGCGAAGTAATAGCCGAAGTTTCTCCGTTCGACCGGATTCTCGCGATCCGTAATAACGGAACCTATTCGGTGACGGATATAAGCGAAAAAACCTTTATTGGTCCCGGAGCGTGGTGGATCGGCGTGGCGGATAAAGAAGCGGTCTCCGCGCTCGTGTTTACTATTATATATAAGGAAGCGGAAACCGGCTATCCTTGCGTCAAACGGTGTGTCATCGAAGGGTGGATCATGAACAAAGACTATTCCTTAGTTCCCGAAGGCTCGTCGGTGCTTCATGTGGATACCCGGCGGGAGTTCTCGTTTACTGCGTATTACACGCCTAAGCCTCGGATTAAAATCGGCAAGGAAACGTTTAATGCTCAGGATTTCAGCGTCCGCGGACTCAAAGCCGGAGGTCTGCGCGTTGCGGATCGGGAGATAGACCGGATAGAACTCGTCTAGGAGCATAGCATGGCAATCAAGAAACTGTATAACGATGATGACGACGATACGCCGGAACCTATGTTCCTATTCGATACATCCTCCGGGCTTTCCGAAGCGGAACAGAAAGACATTCTCACTGAAATCGACGAGATCGCCGCTCAACCCCGATTCACGCCCGGTCCGGATGATCTGAACATAAAAGCCAAGAAACGGGGCATCCTGTTTCCGTTGCTGGTTAATTTTTTCGCTCTGCTCTTGTTAGGGGGAGGCGTATTTTTACTGTTTTCCACGGAGACGCAGGAGGAATCGTTATCCGTCTTATCCGCCGGCGGAGACGGATTCAGCATCCGCCGGGATGAGTCCGCCGGCGAATTGGAACAGTCGGCAATGATTGAAGAAGAACTGAAAAGTTTTTATACCGCCGTAAGCATCCAAGTTCAGGAAGGGAGATTAACCGAAGCCGCGGCAACCTTACAGACAATGCGGGAATTTCTCGATACCCCTTCGTTTCAGCAGTCCCGTCTTGTCCAGTCCCGGAAGGAATTCTATCTTGCTTCTCTTAACGCCGTTTCTACGGTAGTTTCGGATATACTTTTTAGAGAAACCTCATTGTCTCAGCCGCCGTTCCCGGAAGCCCTGGGAGAGCCGTTTTTCATGTCTTCCGATCAAACTCAGGCAGAGACGATACGCAGAGAATACGGAGAGATCATCGCGGATTTAAAAGCGCAGAATGAAGCCTTAGAACAAACCCTAGCGGATCGGGAACGGACTATTCTTGACTTTGCAGGACAATCTCAATCCGCGGGGACGGCGGATTCTGAAGAAGGAGCAACCGCGCTCAGAACGCAAAACGCAAGTTTACAGCAGTCAGTTACAACACTGCGATCTCAAAATACGGCTTTGCAACAGCAGGTTACCGCGCTTAGAACGCAAAACGCCAATCACCAGCAGACGATTACCGCTTTGAGAACGCAATCTGCGAATCTCCAGCAAACCGCCAATACCGCCAATACCTTGAGAACGCAAAACGCGAATCTTCAGCAGGTTATAACCGCGCACGAGAACACCATTAGAGATTTCATAGCTCAAAATGAAAGCCTCAAACAGACCCTTTCCGCCAGAGAGAGCGCTATTAACGACCTGCGCGTCCAGAATACGAATCTCCAGCATACCGCCGCGGAACTGCGTACTCAGAACGGCAATCTCCAGCAGTCCGCCAATGATTTACGCAATCAAAGCCTTACGGTTCAGCAAAACATCGGCGTTAGAGACGGTACTATTAACGACTTGCGCGCTCAGAACGCAAACCTCCAGCAGACGGTTACGGAATTGCGTACTCAGAACGCAAACCTTCAGCAGACGCTCAGCGATATGCGTACCCAAAGCGCGAATCTCCAGCAGAATATCAACGCCCACGACGGGACGCTCAATGATTTACGCAGTCAGACCGCGAGTCTCCAACAGGCGGTTGCCGTCAGAGATAGTACCATCGGAGACCTGCGCGCCCAGACCACGAATCTCCAGCAGAGCGTCAATGCCAGAGACAACGCCATCAGCGATCTGCGTACTCAAACCGCGAATCTGCAACAGACCATAAACGCCAGAGAGAATATTATCAGCGATCTGCGTAATCAGAATACGAATCTCCAGCAGACGGTCGGAGACCTGCGTACCCAGAATGCGAATCTAAATCTCATGGTAGATCAGCTCCGCCAGACCAACGAAGCCGTTAGAAGACTGCTGGGAACTCAATAACATCGCTTCAAGAAACAGGAACTGACGCGTCTTTGTTCCTGTTTCTTGTATCAGAGTATATTTGCTGTTTTTTTATATTACTAAGTAAGTTAAATCCTATAATTATTAAAAGACGTTATTGAAAAAAATAATCTTGCTTAAATTATATTTTTCTGATATTATGAGAAACAATGAAAAGTAACGCTTTAACACCCATAACTATAAACCATCGGGTTAAACAGGTCCGAGAAGCGCTTCGTCTTTCTCAAGTGCAATTTTCCCGGGTGATTTCCCTTTCCAGCGGATACCTTGCGGGAGTAGAAGTAGAAAAACGAAAGGTCAACGCCCGGCTTATTAAATTAATTAGTTCTTCTTTCAAGGTTAGCTCGGAGTGGCTCAAAACCGGAGAAGGAGAGATGTTCTGTCAAAACCCGGACGAAGAGTTCACTAAGCTGGTAAGCCTCTATAGGGAACTTGCGCCTGAGTTTCAGGAGTATATCTTAAAACAGATAGCCCTCCTGTTAGAGATACAGGATAAGCAAAATAGGAAACCGCTGTAACGCTATCCTGATAGGTTGCGAACTGCCGTTTACGGTTACCATTCTCTTACTGCATAAAACCGTTGTTATGGAGAATATACTAATCCTATCAGAAAAACCGCGGGAAGCTATGATACGCTACGCCGGTCAATCGCTTCCCAATGAAGCCTGCGGACTCCTAGCCGGGGAAATCCGGGGAGAAAGAAAAATGGTGCGGCAGGCTTATTGTCTCACAAACGCCGATGAAAGCCCGGTTCACTTTTCTCTGCTTCCGGCGGAACAGGTTATTGCGGTCAAGGATATGCGGAAGAACGGCTGGATGTTGATCGGGTCTTTTCACAGTCATCCTACTGCGCCGGCTTATCCGTCACCGGAAGATATTCGGCTCGCGTTCGATCCGGACTTGAGTTATGTCATCGTTTCTCTGCTGGAATCCGCGCCGGTAATTAAAAGTTTCCGAATCCGGGAAGGCGCGGTTTCGGAAGAGGTTGTATCGTTGTAATATGGCGTATTTCCCGCTTTTCATCGACCTTACCGGACGGCGGTGCGTAGTTGTCGGCGGCGGACCGGTAGCGGCTCGAAAAGTCAAAACCCTCCTCGATTTCGGGGCGGATATTACCGTGCTGGACCCGTCGCCGTCGGATGAAGTCCGGGCATTGAGTCCGCCCGCGATCCTTGCGGAACGGACTTATAGCGGTCCTGAAGATTTAACCGGCGCGGTTTTGGTCATTGGGGCTGTCAATAAGCCGAAGATCAGCCGGCGGCTTTCAGAAGACGCAAAGTCCCTGGGGATTCCGGTCAATCTCGCGGACGCGCCTGAGTTGTGTACCTTCTTTTTTCCCGCGGTCGTCCGCCGAGGGGAATTAGTAGCGGGGATTTCTACTTCCGGCGGATGCCCTCGGCTGGCGGCGCGGCTTCGGAAGCGTCTGGAAACCCTCTGGTCTCCTGACTTAGGGGAAGCTCTGGAAACCCTCAAAGCCGAGCGCAATCGGCTCAAAGCCTGCGCCGATACCCATGAAAAAACGCTCCGCTTGGATGCCATCATAGATCAAGCGGTAGACATTGTCCCGTGAAAAAGGTACTATTACGCCGTAACCATGCAGGAAATACGAATCTTAGAATTATTTATCGGCATCCTTGTTTTCGTACCCTTGATTCGGCCCTTTGTGAAAGAGTTGCAGTCATTGGACGGCTTGACCTTGTTTCCAGTGTTTGCCTTAGCGAGCATTGTTGCCTTATTTCCGGTATACGGTTTTCGTCCTGAATGTCTCCCGCTCCTGCTGATGGTGATTATCCTGAACATTCATGCGGTTCCGGGGCTTGTAGCCATGGTGAAACGGGAACGGCAGGATACGGTTCTGTGTTTCGGACCGATACATACGGTTATTCTGTTTTGTTTATCCGGCATAGCTCTGGGGACAGCCTTGATGTTTGCGCCGGCTATCCCCGCCGCGTTGCGTACTGAAGGGATTACTACCGTAACCGTAAAGCATGAAGCCCGGAACGCCGAGTTTTTTCTGCGTATATACGGACCTTCTACCGGCTCGGAAAACCGTCCGCTTATGATGGTAGTTCCGCCGATACTCGGTTCGGTTGCGGCTATAGATACGGTCTGTACGGCTTTGGAAGCTCAGGGCTTTACGGTAATTACCTATTCCCGCAGGAATTTCGACGTTCCCGCGGTAGGCGAAGGCGGAAAAACCTACGGCGTTTCTCCCGGAACGCTGATTCGCGTAATCAGAGCCTTCGGTATGGGAACCGCCTTTGAGGGAGCCAATGGGTTTGGACGAACCTTTGAGGGCGAAAGAACGGAAGATATTCTGTTTTTGCTTGCCTATATCCGGGAAAGCCTTGAGCTTCCCAGTACGGATAAAAACACCGTATTTCTTACGGGCTATGATTTCGGCGGCTCCGCGGTTGTATTCATTGGAGAATCCGCTGAACTGCTCAAGAGCAATCCTCAACTGAAAGGGTTTATTGCGGTAGAGAGTCCTTTATTGTCGGTGTATCAGGTTGAGCGGCGTCCTCCGCCGGACCCTCCTGAAGAGGCGGTTCAGTGGTTTAGGAATCTGTGGTCCGGCATCGCCGAAAAGGTTTTAGACCTAATCCCTAAAAGAATGTCCGGACTGGAACGAGTCCCCCGGACTGAAGCGCCTACGCTTTTTTTGGTTTCCGATAAGATTTCCGATCCCCGGAGCCGAGACGGGCGGTATCGTCCGGTTGTCAGGACGCTTCAATCGTCTTTAGCCGCGCTGGTTACGGTTCCGGGCGCAGGTCCGCTCAATTATTCTGATTATCCTGCGAAGTATCCTCTCTATGGGGCGATATATTCCGGTAGCCAACCGGGGGGCTTGAAAAACGCCGAATGGATAGAAGCGACCGCGTGGCTGATAACTCGTTTCGCGGAGCTGGCTGTTTCGGAATATCAGGGCGCGCCGCGGCCGCAATTTTTGGAAAAAATCCATTTTGAAGCCGGAAAGCTATGGAATTTACCCTCTTTTGGGAGTATACTGTTTCCATGACAAGCCGAATGTTAGATCGTTTTTTCAGGAGCCTCTTAGACCTGGACGGGTTCAGCGGCATAGACCCATCGGTCAACGGATTACAGGTTGATAACGACGGACAGGCAATCGAAAAAATCGCTTTCGGGGTGGACGCAAGTCTGGAAACCCTTACCCGAGCCGCGTCCGCCGGAGCGGGAATGGCGTTCGTTCATCATGGGCTTTTTTGGGGAGGAGATCCGCGACTGCTAGGGAACCGCCGGGAGCGGCTCAAGGTTCTTTTGGACCATAATCTTGCGCTGTATGCGGTACATCTGCCGCTGGATCAGCATCCTCAGTTGGGAAACAGCGCGGCTCTTGGGAAACTGCTGGGCGTTACGGACCTCGAACCGTTCGGGCTATATCGCGGGCGCAAAGTGGGGTACAAAGGGAAGCTCCTGAAGCCTCTGACCGTTGAAGAAGCGGTTGTCCGCATAGGCGGCGCGCCTTTGGGCGTGTATCCCTTTGGGGTTCGGGAAAACCGCACGGCCGCGATGATTTCCGGAGGCGCGGCAAATGAAGTCCTTCAGGCGATTCAGGAGGGCGTCGATCTCTACGTTACCGGCGAGATGGCTCATCAGGTGTACCATGACTGTTTGGAGTCCGGCATCAACATGATTGCCGGCGGACACTATGCTACGGAAGTATGGGGAGTTCGGAATATTATGGAAGAATGCGCCAATCAATTACATATAGATGTAGAATTTATCGATGTTCCTACGGGATTATAATTATAAGGAAAAGCGCGATGAATAAAGATACTATACATAAACTTATTCCATTTCTGCTGACCGTTTTTGTAACCGCCGCGGATCAAGTTGTTAAGACGCTTATCGTAAAAACCATACCGCTCTACGGCTATGGCAGAGATGCGATTGAAGTGTTCGGTAATGATTTCCTGTGGATCATTCATGTCCGCAACAAGGCTATTGCCTTCAGCATTGGTCATAACTTGCCGGAAGCGGTTCGTCCGGTATTGTTTATTGTACTGCCGATTATGGTGCTGGGAGTTCTGCTCTGGTATTACTTCAAGTCTCAGGAGTTTTCTCCGCTTCAGCGGTGGGTTGTTGCCGGGATCATCGGCGGGGGCATGGGCAATATTATTGACCGCATCTTCCGTCCTGAAGGCGTGGTTGATTTTATCAGCGTCAAATTTTACGGGCTTTTCGGTTTCGACCGGTGGCCCACGTTTAACATCGCAGACGCCAGCGTCGTGGTTTGCTGTATCATCCTGTTACTGTCAATGTTTATTAGTCCGCGTATTCCAAAACCAGAGGAGTCTTTATGAATAAAAAAACCAATACCCTGCTTTTCGTATTGGGCGCGACGGTATTTAATATACTGATCACGCTCATCAGTTTAGCTGTTTTGATGTTCTTGTACTTCAAACTGCTTTTTCCGATACTTCCAGAAAACGTGTCTGTGTGGGGGCTTCCCATTCTGCTTGTCGGGTCTTTGGGATTATCCTTTGTCGTATACCGGCTGATTCTAAAACAGATCATCAAACGGATAGACATGGAGAAATATTTTGATCCGATTTTCGGCTCCCGAAGAGCCAAAACAAAGCCTCTCGAATAAGGCTGACGGAGCGTATAATGCATAAGCTGGTTATTACCGCCACCCGATCCATGCGGGATTACGCGTCTCATGTGGTTCAGGGGATGTCGAAATTTCCCGAATTCAGCAGTTACGGAGACGCCATCGACGGAGTCGATATCCTCAATGCGTCCCGGTTCGCGGACGGCGAGATGGAAGTAGCCGTTACTTCATCCATTAGGGGCAAAGACGTGGTGCTGTTTACCAGTTGCGCCAGAAACGAGGGGAACATCAGCGTTACCGAGGCTAAAATCGAGCTGTATCACGCGGTAGACGCGATGAAGCGGTGCCAAGCCCGGCGGATTATCGTGTTTGAGCCGTTTGTTTCCTGTTCCCGGTCGGATCGGACTACTGGGCGCAGTTCCGTGGGCTTGTGGGTGCATTTTAAGACTCTGGTGGGCTTGGGAACTCAGCATATTGTCACCTACCAGCTTCACTCTGACAAATCGAAATCAATGGTCGATCCGGTTATCTGCTCGGTTGACGATATTCCCGCGCTGAACCTGCTCAAACAGTATCTCTGCGATGTATATATTCGGGATATGAAAACGCTGGAAACAGTAGTTCGTCCGAATTGGGCGTTCTGCTCGGTTGATGCGGGCGGAGAAAAGCTGGCCCGGGGATTCGCCAATGCGTTCGGCGCGCCGCTGGTGGTGGCTCATAAACAGAGAGACTACGCCAAAGTGAATACTATTGAGTCAATCAATATTCTTTCCGCAGAATCTCTGGAGGGTAAAGTTCTCTGGGTTGTGGACGATATGGTAGATACCGGCGGCTCTGTAGAAAGCCTGATCCGCGCGCTTGCGGCGTTAAAACCGGCGGAGATCAACATCATTGCGGTACACGCCATATTTTCGCCTCCCGCGCCTCGAAGATTGAATCAGCTTGCCGAAGAAGGCTTACTGCGCCGCATTATGGTGACCGATACGGTGTACTGTCCCTACTCGACGCCGGACAAGATTCCCGGTTTGGAAGTGGTTTCTTCAGTGGACTTGTCCGCGAAGGTCATCAACGCAATCCTTACCAACAGCTCTATGCGTAAGCTCTTACGAGTGTTCGACGCGGAATTATATTTGCGAGGAATAAAAAATTAAAGAAATGTATAAAAAAGAAACCTTTGACTGCCGGCGGTGGCTTACAATATTCAACGACGCGTTACGAGACCGGAACCGCTGTCGGGAACTCCGGGCGGCGTTATTTCAGGAAACGGTAGCCATCGTAAACGCCAGAGGCTATCGGCTCAACGGCGTTGACATACCGATACAGAACGATTCCGTTCCAGCCCGCACGGAGTTTTTCACCAGTCCGCCGAAATTGCCGAATCAGGCGCGAAACAGCGGAACAAACTACGCGGTTATCCAAGCCGACTGTCTTGAAACCGCAGAAGTGCTGTTGTACGCCGGATGCAATCCCTGCGTTCTCAATATGGCAAGCGGACAAAACCCCGGCGGAGGCGTGAAAACCGGCGCGGCCGCGCAGGAAGAAGCTCTATTCCGCAGAACAAATCTGTTCAAATCGCTCTATCAATTCGCGGATTACGCCGCTGAATACGGAACGCCAAGAAGCTCTAACCAGTATCCGTTGGACAGAAAGAGCGGCGGAATCTATTCCGGGGGCATAACGGTATTCAGAGCTTCAGAAAGCAACGGTTACGCTCTGCTAAAAAAGCCTTTTCAAGTTTCTTTCGCAAGCGTTCCGGCTCTTAAACGCCCTGAACTTGAAAACTCCGGCGGACAATATTTCATTGCGAAACGCCTTGTGGAACCGGCGAAAGAGAAGATACGGACTATCTTGAGAATCGCCGGAAAGTACGCCCATGACAGCATTGTTCTCGGCGCGTTCGGATGCGGCGCATACGCCAATCCGCCTCATCATATCGCGTCGCTTTTCAAAGAGGTTTTTGCGGAACGGGAATTCAAAGGCTATTTTAAAACGCTGGTATTCTCTATTATCGACGATCACAACAGCCGGAAAGAGCATAACCCTGACGGAAATGTATTGCCCTTTCTCAACGTATTCGATACCTCTTCTATGCCATAAATTATGGATGCTACTGTGGCTATCAATGAGACATTATTGGAACGGGCGTTTCAAGTCGGCGGCTTACAGACAGAAGATGAGACAGTCAATTTGGCTCTTGAAGAATTCATAAAAAGAAGGGCTATAGAAGAGGTAATAGCGTTATTTAACACGGTTGAATATGATGAAGATTATGACTATAAAAAATTACGCGGTAAAAGATGAAAGTTATAATTGATACTCCTATTTGGTCATTAGCTTTTCGGAAAAAAAGCTGTAGAGAAAATAATATACTCATTAACAGTCTGATTGAGCTGATAAGAAACGCTCGAATTGAAATTATAGGATCAATACGGCAGGAAGTATTATCGGGTATATCCGATAAGAATAAATTTTATGAAGTAAAAAGTAAAATGACGGCATTTACAGATTATGTTGTGCAAACGCATGATTATGAATTTGCGGCGGATTATTCCAATGAATGTAGAAGAATATGAGATAAAATAGTTGAGTACGCCGCCGTTATTATCCTATGTCGTTTTCCAAATACCGGTAGGGAAAACCGGATTTGAACAAAAATAAGGAGGCGCATAATGGCGCACAGCGATTGGATTCCCACAAGGGAACATGATGAAGAAGCGGTCGCCGGGTGAAAACTCCGGAGGAAGCCGGCGAATATACCGCAGACGAAGCGAGTCTCATCCTCTCAGGGCGGATCGCCGGGGCGAAAGCCAGCAGAGAGGTCATGGGACGCCTCGTCAAGGACTATATGCCCTTTATTAAAAAATGCGCCGCCGCAGTGTTTTCTGCAAAAGAACTGCGGGAAGAATACGCCCCGGAAGCTATGCTCGGATTTTTGCAGAGCGTCCGCACTTACCGGGAAGAATCCGGGGCGTTTATTCCTTACGTGCAAAAAGTTATCCGCAACCGGCTCCTCAATGCATCGCTAAAAGAAGCGCGCAGAAAGAAAGTCTTTCTGCTAAAAAAAGCTGATAATCGCGGCGAAGAATATCCGTCCCCGGAAATCGAAGCGGCCCAGCGGAACTACGAATTAACGGTCGAACAGGAAAATCTGCGCGCTGAAATCGCGGAAATAAACGCTGAATTCTCAGACTGGGACTTCGGCGTCAGCGACTTAGCCGAACATCGTCCCAAGCAAGACCGCTCGCGCCTTTCCTGCCAAAAGATCGCCCAAACCGTATGCGCGGACGCGGAACTCGCCGCGGAAATGAAAAAAAACCGCAAACTGCCGATCAAAAAAATTACCGCCCTTACCGGCTGTTCAGAAAAACTGCTTGAAAAATACCGCCGGTATATCATCGCCCTCATTCTTATCATGGACGGCGATTATCCCTATATCCGGTCTTTCCTGCCCGGAAAAAGCGAGGAAACGCCATGAAAGGCATTATTTGGAAAATCGAGGGACAGAAAAGCATCGTCCTTTTTCAGAACGGGGACTTCCGGGCAGTACCCACGCCCCCGGACGCGCAGACCGGCATGACCGTCACCGTTTCGTATAACCGAAAACGGATGGTTCTGTTCGCCGCCGTTTTATTCGCCGCCGTAGCCGCCGCGGTTTCGGGGACGGTCTTGTATTTTTCGCCCGCAGGCTACATCGACATCATCGTCTACGCTCAGGAAGATGACCGCAGGATAATCGTGGAATTCGCGGCAAACCGCTTCGACCGGATTCTCGAAATCCGGCACTTTTCCACCGAATCCTCTTTCGCCGAGTCTCTGCCGCCCCTCAAATACAAAGACATCGACGAAGCCTGCGCGGATGCCCTTAAAGCGGCAAGCCTCTTTTTCCCGTCCGCGAAAGAATCGCAAGCCCGCATCCAGATTACGCACCGGAATATACAGCGGGCGCAAGAACTCAAAACCCGCTTCACCCGTATCATCGAGAGCATCGAAGAAATGACCGGCCGCAGACTGCTGGCCGCGTTTAAAGTTGAGACGCTGAACTAACCGGCTTGTCCGGCGGCGCGTATCTTTTATTTGGCGTAGCCGATACGGTTTAATCCCCGCTGTTGAAAGTAAGACTATACTAGAAGGGAGACCAGTTAAACCAGTCCGGTTTAACTTCTTAGGAGGTGATCTACAAAGTATGATAGGCGGAGCATGACAAAGGAGGACAAAAGCGATACTATGGAATAATGCAAATCGCCATAGAACTCAAATGCCCCCGATGCCATAGCAATACTATAGTCAAAAACGGAAAAA
>JAIRPH010000113.1 GCA_031257135.1 Spirochaetaceae bacterium | reverse complement strand
GTTTTACTGAATACCTTTTGGACTGAACAAACGTTGCCTATTTAAGGTTTCATTATTTTAGGGAGGTTTTTTATGGAAGGAACTATGAAAGGGGCTTATCTCCCCGGAAACAGCGTTACGGTACTGAAAGACGTACCGATTCCTACGCCGGGTCACGGACAGGTTCTGGTAAAAACTAAAGCCTGTACCATCTGCGGAAGCGATATCCGCGCTATTTACCGGGAACATATAGGCAAAGGTCCTGAAGGCTACCAGAATGTAATCGCCGGACATGAGCCGTGCGGTCAAGTGGTGGAAGAAGGTCCGGGAGTGCGGCGTTTTAAAAAGGACAGCCGAGTGATTGTGTATCACATTTCGGGATGCGGAGTGTGCCATGACTGCCGCATGGGGTACATGATTTCCTGTTCTTCGCCCCTGCGGGCGGCTTATGGCTGGCAGAGAGACGGGGGCATGGCGGAATACATCCTCTGCGACGAGAAAGACTTGGTTGCCCTTCCCGATGCTCTTTCGTATACCGACGGCGCGCAGGTTGCCTGCGGTTTCGGCACGGTCTATGAGGCTATCATGAAGGTCGGCGTCTGCGGCAACGATACGGTTTTGATCGTCGGCTTAGGTCCGGTAGGACTTGCCGCCGCCATGCTCTGCAAAGCGATGGGAGCGCAGAAAATTTTCGGCATTGAAGCTCAGGAATTCCGCATTGATTTAGCGAGGAACCTCAGCCTGTTTGACAAGGTTCTGCCTGCCGCGGATTCCAATGTGGAGGAGATTAAATCTCTTACCAATGGCAACGGAGTTGAGCGGGCTTTTGACGCCTCCTCCAGCGATAAGGGACGGTCCGCCGCTATTCGCGCTACTCGGCAGTGGGGGAAAATTGCCTTTGTGGGCGAAGGAGGGACGGTGAGTTTTAATCCCAGTCCTGATATTATTCATCCTCAAAAAAGCGTTTACGGTTCTTGGGTGACGAGCATTTGGCTTATGGAGAACCTCGTGGAAGAACTGGTCCGATGGAACCTGCACCCTGATATGCTGGTGACCCACCGTTTTCCGCTGGAAAAAGCTGATGAAGCCTACCGGCTCATGGCTGACGGCAAATGCGGCAAAGTGGCGGTCTGTTTTGATGAAGAACTACAGCGAGGTTTTTATGGCTGAAAATATTCGTATTCCTTTCCGTATCCTTGTATCCGGCGCAAGAATTCCCTGTATGGGCATGGGAACCTTCGGTTCCGACCGATATAGCCCGGAAGAAGTGTCCGCCGCGGTAGGCGGAGCCATCCGGCGCGGGTATCGGCTTTTTGACTGCGCTTCGGTCTACGGCAACGAAGAGCGTATCGGCGCGGTATTTGAGGAAGCCTTTCATTCCGGCGTCGTAACGCGGGAAGAGCTTTTTATCACTTCCAAACTCTGGAACGATATGCACGGAAAAGGAGACGCGCTTCTTTCCCTCGCAAAGAGCCTGCGGGACCTTAGACTGGATTATCTGGACGCCTACTTTGTTCATTGGCCCTTCCCTAATTATCACGCTCCGGGCTGTGACGGCGATGCCCGCAATCCCAGCTCGGTTCCCTTTTCGGCGGATCGATTCATGCGGACTTGGCGGGAAATGGAAAAGATTCACCGTATGGGATTGGCAAAGCATATCGGGATGTCAAATATGACCGTCTCCAAGCTGGAAGCGGTTTTGCCCCGCTGTGAAATCAAGCCTGCGCTTATTGAGATGGAACTTCATCCGTCTTTTCAGCAGTCTGAGCTTTTTGAATACTGCCTTAGCCGCCGTATTCAGCCTATCGGTTTTTGTCCCATTGGGTCGCCGAACCGTCCTGATCGGGACAAGACGCCGGATGACGTTGCGGACGTTGAACTGCCGGAAGTTACGGCGGCGGCGAAGGCTCATGGGGTTCATCCCGCGCTGATCTGCCTAAAATGGCAGGTACAGCGCGGGAGTATTCCCATTCCGTTTTCGGTTCATGAGAAAAATTACGCGGCGAATCTCCGCTGTGTTATCGAGAATCCTCTGAGTCCTGAAGAGATGTCCGCCATCGGCAAAGCCGACAAAAACTGCCGGCTGGTAAAAGGACAGGTTTTCCTGTGGCCCGGCGCGAAGAGTTGGGAAGAGCTTTGGGATTAAAACAAGGACGAGAGCGTCGGAAAGCCTACCGCTCTCGATCTCTGGCAATCAGAATCAGCCGTAAGAAACTCATCAGCGCGGTCAGAGCCGCCGCAACATAGGTCAGAGCCGCCGCGGTGAGTACCTTCTTAACCCCTTCCAGTTCTGATTCGCTCAGAACATAATTGCTCCGCAGGATTTCCACAGCTCTGGCGGAAGCGTTAAACTCAACCGGTAGCGTTACCAGATAAAACAGCACCGAAGCGCCGAAAAGGATAATCCCTAGGTGTATTAAAATCGGAATAGAGAAGAAAAAACCGCCTATAGCAAGCCATGGACCAACGCTGGACCCGATATTCGCTACGGGAACGAGGGTACTTCTCAACGCCAGAGGTCCGTAAGAGACCGCGTGCTGAATCGCGTGACCCGTTTCATGGGCCGCGACGCCGATTGCCGCAATAGAGGTATCCCCATAGACCGGGTCCGAAAGGCGCAGTACCTTTGCGCCCGGATCGTAGTGATCGGTCAAAGACCCGCGGACCCGCTGAATCGCTACCTGCTGAATACGATTCGCCCGCATCAGCAGAGCCGCCGTCTCTCGCCCGCTGATATTCCGAGCGCTTTTAATCCGAAAATATTTCGCAAAGGTAGATTTCACCAGTATTTGGGCGTACAAGGAAAGCAGTATAGCCGGAACCACCAATATCAAATAATATATATCCATTGCTTTCTATAATATGCCGTAAAAAGCTGAAGGTCAATTACTAAATCCGCGCCGCCCGCTAAACCTTCCCGCAAGCAGACGCTTTCGATATATGACTGACGCCTTTGTTTTTATTTAAATAAAAAAAAGTATAAAAAAACGAAGAAAAAGTTTGACAGATTTATACTACCATATTACTATACTTTTAACGCTTGTGAAAGGAGTTGTATTATGAAGAAGATGCGGA
>JAIRPH010000089.1 GCA_031257135.1 Spirochaetaceae bacterium | reverse complement strand
TTTTTCAGGATATACATATCAGCTAGGTCGCCGGTAATGACGTTTCCGCTCATATCCAACTGGGTCAAGGTATGTTCGCCTACAATATAGTGGGGCGGTACTTCATCGTTATCCAAAGTGATGATGCTCCAAGCCTCGTCCCATGCGAACGTTCCGCTAACGGTAAAACTGGAATCCCGGTCAACGTAGGCATACGTTAAGGTATA
Source organism: Spirochaetaceae bacterium (assembly GCA_031257135.1). Lineage (GTDB taxonomy): Bacteria > Spirochaetota > Spirochaetia > Treponematales > Breznakiellaceae > JAITHW01. The sequence goes on along the minus strand of JAIRPH010000089.1, from coordinate 3,676 downwards.
GGTATCGTCGTAACGCAGTTCTATTGTTACATCAATGCCGGGACCGTCGGCGGCAGGAATCATTCCCGTATACGCTCCCGCCCAATCTACGCTGTTTCTCGTATTGTGAACGGCATCGATAGCCTGTCCCTGGGGTTCCGGCTCTTGGGGCTTACTCGCGGAGCCGCAGGAGCCTAAGACCGCCAATGCAGTCGCGCCGATTGCCATACAGATAAATCGTTTCATACTTGTAACTATAAAGAAGCATAAAAAAATTACAAGTCTTAGCTATATATTTTTGAAATATCTTTAAAACAATCAAAATTTTATACCTATTTAGAATTTTGAATTTTGTTTGTCGGAGGCTTGACATTATCATCGCAATATTATATATTCCTAGTAGTTATATAGGTTATGTATAATTTATGATAAGAGGTATTCACTATGTCAGATGCGCTCCATGATGATGCAATAAGCATACATCGCTATAGCTTTAAGCTCGGTTTTGATTGGCGGACCCTGATACCGCCGGTCTCTTTGACGCTCTTGCTGGTACTGCAACGAATCGTACCGGTTCATCCGCAGTATCGTCCGAAGATACTGCCCTACTTCACGCCGTTTGCGGTACTTTTATTGGCGGGGTTCGGAATAGCCGTGCTGATCGCGGTTTTTAACGACGCCCTTAGAAAACGGCTCATCCATAAATCGTGGTTCTTGGGGACCGCCTTTCTCCTGCTGAATGTCTATAATCTGATAACCCTCAAACTAAACCTCCTGCCGAGTCTCTACTTTCCCGCGCCGGAACGAATCATCGGGGTCTTCGTGAAGGACTGGCTTTTTATTCTCCAGTGCCTTGTCTATTCCATGCGCCTGCTTTTGGGAGGTTTTTTCATCGGCGCGTTTCTAGGCGTCGTTACCGGAACGCTCATCGGCTGGAGTCCTCGGTGGAATTACTGGGTCATGCCTTTTATCCGCATTGTCGGTCCCATTCCGTCTACCGCGTGGATACCTATCGCCTTAGTGATATTTCTGAAACCTACCGACGCAAGCCTCTTCCTGATTGCGCTGGGAGTCTGGTTTCCTACTACGGTCCTCACGAGTTCCGGCATTATGAATGTGCGGAAATCCTACTTTGAGGTATCAAGCACGCTGGGATCGACTACCTTGCGGAACATCCTTTCCATCGCCCTCCCTGCGGCCGCGCCGAACATCTTTTCCGGGCTGTTTAACGGAACTTCCGCCTGTTTCCTGACCCTCATGGCCGCGGAAATGATCGGATGCAAATTCGGCATCGGCTGGTACATCAACTGGCAGAGGGAAACCTTAGCCTACCCTAACGTGTACGCCGCGCTGATCGTAATTGCCGTAACCTTTTCCCTGCTGATTAGCCTTCAATTCAAAGTACGAAATAAGGTATTATCTTGGCAGAAAGGAATGATCCGATGGTAGAAGCTGTTCCGCACGGGGAGATTTCGATTAAAGACGTCTGCAAGTCCTTTCCCCAAATCGACGCGCCGGATATTGTGGTGCTGGACAACATTAATCTGACTTTCCAGCCGGGGGAGTTTATCTCGCTCATTGGACCTTCGGGATGCGGGAAATCGACGCTTCTCAGGCTGATCGCCGGGCTTGCCGGAGCGGATCAGGGGGAACTGCGCCTTGACGACGCCGCGATTACCGCGCCGGGATATGAGCGGGGCTTGGTGTTCCAAGACCCGACCTTGTTCCCTTGGAAGACCATTTACGAAAATATCGCCTTCGGACTGCGTTCCCGGGGAGTCTACAAGACGGAAAAACAGCGCATCCCGGAGTTCATCAAGCTGGTAGGGCTTGAGGGTTTTGAGAAAGCCTATCCTCATCATCTTTCCGGGGGCATGGCGCAGAGGGCGGCTCTTGCCCGGGCATTGGTGAACAATCCCAAAGTTCTGCTCTTGGACGAGCCTTTAGGCGCGCTGGATGCCTTCACTCGGATGAATATGCAGGATGAAATCCTCAAAATCTGGGAACGCCGGGGCATGACTACCGTGATGGTGACTCACGACGTAGACGAGGCGATTTACATGGCGGATCGCATCGTGGTTATGTCCGCTCGTCCTGCGAAGATCGAGCAGGTTATCACGGTGGAAATCGGCCGTCCCCGCCAGCGGGATAATGTGGAGTTTCTTGAGCTTCGGGCTAAGATTCTGCAAATTCTTCATTATGCGGGAAATCGGGAGGAATTGCAGTATTATCTGTAAACCTTCTGGGAACGCCGGGGTTATATCGGCGTATATTCCTAGTAATTTTATCGTAATACTGGTAAATCGGATCGCAGGCGATTTAAGAGCGCAATTTTTCTGCGTATGCGGAAAAAAATATCGTTTAAGGAGTATCTATGAAAAAAGGATTGTTTGTTTTGCTGTTCGCCGGCGCGGTTTTGACCGCGGTATCGGCTAAAGCCGCAAAAGAGCAGAAAACGCCGGAGGAAGACTTTGTCCTGACCATCGGACTTCCCGTGGAGGGCGGGCTTTGCGAAGCTCCCTTCTATATCGCCGTTGAAAAGGGCTTCTATGCTGAGGAAGGTCTCAAGTATAAGGAGTTCAAAATGGACCCCGGTACGGCGATGAATCACCTGACCACCGGTACCATCGACGTTACCAACAATCTGCTGGCTACCTTGATTCAGCCTATTGCCAATGGGCTTGATGTCAAAATCCCTCTGGCGATTCATACCGGTTGCGTAAAGGTGCTGGTCAGTCCCGATTCCCCGATACAGAGTCCCATCGACCTTAAAGGGAAGAAGATCGGCGTTCCCAGTCTTAACTCCAGTACCAAGGTGATCCCTTCGCGGGTGCTTGCCAGTCTGGGCTTGAAAGTGGACGGTCCCAATGCGGATGTGGAATGGCTGATCTATCCCTCGGCGGAACTGCCCCTTGCCCTTGAGCGGGGGCTGGTGGACGCCATCGGTTCCGGCGACCCTACGGCATCGATTATTGAAAACGAAGGAAAAGCAAGGGTGATCATCAACAACGCCACCGACGATAACCTGAAAAATGAGTTCTGCTGTGTGGCTCCGGTACGCTCTCAGACCGTGGCGGATCATCCCGAAGCGGTAGCCAAATTCCTGCGGGCTCTCCAGAAGGCTTCAAAGTGGGTTCAGGAGAATCCCGACGAGACCGCCCGGATCATCACGGAGAAAAAATACATCGCCGGAGAGGTTGCGACTAACGCTCAGGTACTCAAGACCTACAACTATCGGGCGTCGGTAAGTCAAGCCCAGTCCGCGCTAGACCGCAACGCCCGGGAACTCCAGCAGATCGGCTTGGTAGCCGCGGATGTTGACGTAAACGCCCTCGTGAAAAACACCTTCGTAGCCGTGCCGGGAGTACCGGATTCGCTCTTTAAGTGAGGAATATATATGAAAAAATATGCTACGGCGGTAACGCTGTCGGTTCTGGTCCTTGCGGGCGCGTTTGCCGGAGGAGCGAAAAATACGGGAACAGCCCCTGAAGCGAAATACACCTTCAAGATCGGCTATTCAGTGACGGCTACGCTTTGTTCCGCGCCCTTTTACGTTGCCATTGCGAACAACTACTTCGGCGAAGAGGGACTCGCGTGGGAAAAAATCAACGTCGGCGACAACGAGATGATGAACCTGCTGACCACCGGACGGATGGATGCCACGAACAGCCTGCTTGCGACGCTGATTCAGCCTTTG
>JAIRPH010000041.1 GCA_031257135.1 Spirochaetaceae bacterium | reverse complement strand
TTCCGGCAACGCCTTTTCCAGCCGTAAAATCCGGCGGCTGGGATCAATTTCAACGGTTTGCTGTATTGCAGTCATAGTTTCAATATATGGCAAACAGTATTTCTTTACAAGTCCTGTGTCTAAGCGCTTTCTGCCCAGCGGCGACCGCTTAGAAAAAGCGGCGCGGGCTGACGCCCCAAACCGCCCGTCCTGCGTCTAAGGCTGTGTGCAGGGTACTTGCAATATCCGGTTATTCTGGGCATAGTAGAGATATTCATGACTATAACGCAGGAAGATGCCTTTTATGATTTTCTCGAGAATCGGATTGAGCCGTTTACGCCGGAAGATGTGATAGCCCATATCCGCAAGCATCATCATCAGAAAACGGGGCGGCTGGCGATAGAGATTACCTCTCTCATTACGGCTCGGAACATTGCTTTCCGGCTTGACTCCAACAAATGGTTAAGCCGGCGAGGGTGTTTTGAATCGGCGCCGTTTGTTATCAATCCTACCAGACTGGAACTGCTGAACGGCATACTGATTCCGGGGCATCGGTGTATTCCTTTTGCCAATCCTATGTTGCTTCCTCATAACTACACCTTTTTTTGGAAGAAAGACCCGGTGAAGTTTACCGCTATGGAAGGTTCGCCGGAAGAATTTTATCCGTATTACAGTATTTTCGGGGAGGAGTACGCGCCTCAGTATGTTGCCAGAGATAATCCTGAAAATGAAGAGGCTTTTAACTACGATCCCTACGAAGACCCGCCGGAAGTTTCGATTCAAACGCTGGATATGCGGAACATATACCGGGAAAGCGGTTTTGTCCCGGGAGACCGCTTTTTGGTTACGACGGTTGATTGGAAAGAGGGGCGTTTTACGCTTGAGCGGGTAGCGAAACAGGAATGGTCTCAGGCGGAACTGGAGGAGTGGCGGCGCGCCGCGGAAACCGGGTTTCATACGGCTTTTAAGCTGTTTGGTCCGGGCGGCTCTACGGAGGAGCAGATCGCTTTCGCCTATTGGTACGGCGGGACCCGTATGCGCGCGGTTCCCGCCTATGCTCTGGAGGATTTTCTCTACGAGAAAACCGACGTTATTGAAACCGCGGCTTATGGGATTGAAACTCGTTTTTGGTACGCCGGAAAGGAAATTCCTGACCGCCGGGACATGGAAAAAAGTCAGATCATGCCGGATCAGACCATGATTGAGGAGATTCTCTTCAAAAAAGAGATTCCTATATCTGAATATGCGGTTAACGGCTACATACGGGATGCGTTGTTTCGTAATGATCTGGACGTTCCCCGGCTGATTGAACGCATTGTGCCGCCTTCAATCGAATTAGCCGAGCAGGAATGGGGATTTTTGGCGGCTTATATTATCGAAGCCTTAAACGAAATACAGGATACCTATGTATATTTTTCGGATCAGCGGATGGGACCAATCCGGCAGAGGGTCAGCGAACTGCACACGGCGGTTATCGACCTGATTGCGCGTCTGCAAAAAGGGGACATCGATTCCTCATGGCTCCCGCGGCATACGTTTATTATTCTGTCTCAGATTCAGACTCATGCGGCGAATGTACTGGAAGATTTGGACGCCGACGATGCCCCTCCCGACGGAGAGCTTGAAACGCTGGACAACTCGGTAGACAGCATGATCGAGACCTACGAAGATATGAAAGCGATGATTGACGAAGCCTTAAATACCTATAGACTGAACAATCTCTCGCTGGTAAAGCCTCGAAGCGAAACCAGCCTGCCGGGGCGGATTCTGCAAATCAGCATCGGCGGCGCGGACGTCTGGCGCAGGATCGTCATCCCTGAAACCGTAGTCCTTGAGGACCTTCACCGGATTATTCAGACCCTCTTCGGCTGGAAAGGAACCGCTCAATTCCGTTTCCTCGCGGATACCGCGATACCTAAAAGCAAACATGAAGGAGTAATCACCAAATTCATAATCAAAAACAAGAGTCCTTCAAAACCTGACTCTGCGAAGGAATTGAGCCTTCATCTGCCGATAGCTGATTTGGGACTTCAAGGCATCATCGAAATCTCCTATGAATACGGAACCAAATGGACGATAAAGCTCATCATGCTTGCCCGGCTTGATCTCGACGAAAAAGAGCCGATTCGATGCGTCGCTGGAGAAGGAGCCGCGCCCCCGGAATCCGTAGACGGACCGGTTCGATTCAGAAAATATCTGGGACTGCTGGAAAACGGGACCCTCCTCGAAAGACAGCAGGCAGTAGCCGAGCTGGGAGACGCTTTCGACGCAGACGCCTTCGATATAGACGCCTGCAATCGGGAATTAAAGAAGTTTTACTGAGAAAAGCCTAATTAAGGAAGCATAACCGATGGAAAAATTTGAGGAAGCCGGACTGATCAGCCTGATTGAACGAGGCGGGATTTTTTCGGATGTTCCGGGAACTACCCCGGCGGAGGCGTTAAGCAGTCTTATCAACACCGCGCCCCTGCCGGACATAATTAACCGGGAAGAGCTTTTAAAAGCCGTCCTAGAACGGGAAGCCTTGATGTCAACTGCGGTAGGTCATGGGATTGCTCTGCCTCATCCGCGGAACCCGGTTGCCGCCACAAGCCAAGATCAGCGGGTAGTTATCGGCTTTCTCCGGCATCGGGTAGATTGGAAAGCCTTAGACCGGAAGCCGATTCACACGGTATTGCTTATCGTATCTTCTTCTCCGAAAACGCATCTCCATACCTTATCCCGAATCAACTTTTTTTGTCAGCAAGAATCTTTCAGGGAGCTTTTAGAAAACCGCAGTCCTCAACAGCGCATCGTCGAGGTAATCCGAAAAGCCGAAGCGGACTGGTGATACCCCTGCGGTACCTGAACCGCAGGAAGCCGGATTATTCTTCTGGGGCGAAGGACATTTTAATGCCGTTAGTCCGTATGGTGACCCAATCGCCTTTCAGGGGAAGGTCTTTTTTATCCACCGTGAAATAGTAATAGGTCGAGAAATACGGGTCTGTAGGATCATAAACGCGGACTTCGCCGGTATCGCCGTTGACCCAAATTTTGAAGGGAACCGGTTCGGAGAGATTATCCGGGGTCAAAAGATCCGCATACTGATTAAGGTCCACAGAATACATCAGTTCCATCTTGGTGTTGGACAAGCTCCGATAGACTTGACCGGTTAAGCCGGGTTGGATACCTGAATTGTTAAGGGGCTTTTCATCATAGTTAAGCCATAGCAGGTACGATTTACCACATCCCCAAGAAGGACCGTTAAAGGCGGAATCAGCGAAGATGTGGATGCCGAAACCTCCTTGACCATCTTCCGCGCCTTCTTCATAGCGGGCGTTGAAGTCATAAAGCATGGAGCCAGACTGGGGGGCTTTGATATTGACCTTGGCGAGCCTCGCTTTGGCGTCATTTTGGTATACCCGTCCACCCTGGACATTCCAATTACCGGATACAAAACGATGTTCCGGTAATTGTTGGGCGAACAGCCCAGCGGCTCCGCCTATGACCAGAACAAAAAAAACAAATCGTTTCATACATTTACTCCTTACATATATATTTTTATTAAAACAGATTTCTTACGAAAATGCAAGAGGGAACTGCCGGCATTTTCGCCTGAAACAAGCGGGTATGATCCGCTCGTTCCCGCTAAGGGTCGATATATTTTGCCGCCCGCTCGTTTCGGACTATTTCCGCGCCGGCGGACAGCCAATTTTGGATGCCTTGATCCCAGGTCTGGTCGAAACTGGCAGGCGGGCATTTAATAGACTCCGCCATCAGGACGTCGCCTAAGTCTATGAGCGTCTGCTGTACTGGACCTGCGGCGGAAAGAACCACCGGAATAACCGGCAGGGGACGGGCGTTTTTCAAGGACAATTCATAAGCGTCATAGATCAGCTTAGGATCGCAGTTGTACGAATTCGCTAAGGCTTGCATATTCTTCGCGGGGTCTCCTAGTTCCAGACCGTTGATGGGAAGGGTGTAGTCGATATTTTGAGGACTATTCTGAATCCAAAGCCCCGGAGCGGGCTTTACTTTAGGAATTCCGTTTATCAAGTCATATCCTATGCCCTCAGGTCCCAACTGGATGAAATTCATGTTTTCAAAGCGGGAGAGCCAGTTGACGTACCGCATCGCCGCTTCCGGAGCTTTACTGCTTTTGGGGATAAAGAAAAACACTCCCGCGGCGTCGTACGCGTATTTGATGGTTTTGCCTGAAGGATGATGAAAGGGATCGATAACGGCGAATTCGCCGCCCGGAACATTTGCCTGCAAATCCCGCAGGACTCCCGGGCTGTCGCGGTAAAGCATATCGTAATTATGCTGATACGAACCGGCTACGCCGCTTTTCAGCCGGGCGAAGGGTTCGTCGTCCGAGGTGTAGAGCGGGAAGTCCGGGTCAATGAGTCCTTCGTTGTACATCTTATTGAGGAAACGGACGCCTTCTTTATATCCGGGCAAGAGATAAGACCTGTCCGCTACGGTATTAACCCACTCATCTTTGATGGTGATATTAGGATCGATAAACGATTCCAGCAAATTGCCGAAATTCCACCGGGCGTTTTTATTGGAGACCATAGGGATAACCCGATCTCTGCCTACTCCGCCGGGGTCATTTTTCTTAAAGGCGGCCATCGCTTGATAGAATTCCTGAGTGGTTGCCGGCAGGGGCAGTCCCAGCTTATCCAGCCAGTCTTTGCGGATAAAGGTATTCAGCCGGGCGGTATTCATTCGGCGGGCGGGGATCGAGTAGACCGCGCTTGTTTGGGGGTCTTTAGCCCGGAGAATAAACCGCCGCCCCGGGAGCATCGGGTCTTCCCCGAGAAATTTATCGAGGTCCGGCATTAGCTTCCCGATATTGGGAGCCATGTCATACAGTCCGCCTAAGTCCCGGAAATTAGAGATAAGCCCTAGATCGTAGGTTAAACAGATGTCCGGCGGATTTCCCGCGGCCATCATATTGTTAAGGGAAGGGACTTCGTCTGACCGAGGAACGGAAATGAAGGCAACTTTTATACGCTCTTCCTCAAGCAGTTTTTTTTGAATCCAGTCGGTATAGTTGTTTTTAGTCGGATCCGATCTGCCTCCGTCGGTGCCGCGGTTAAAAACCTCTACGGCGATCTCTTGAACCGGCGTTTTCTGGGCGTTGTTCTCGGGAGCTTTGGCGCAGTTTACGGTCAAAGAACCCAGCCCTAATCCGGCGAGAACCGCCGAAACCAGCTTTTTTTTCATAATAATCCTCCTTAAAAAAGTATAAGAGCAGTATAGCAGAGGTTTTTTCTAATTGCAAAGATATTTTTTCATAGCGTTATTGTACTGGGAAGATGTTCTCAGCCGCCGAGGGAAAGTACGGAACTTTTCTGTACAAGTACACGATTTTTCTATACAAGTACGGAACTTCTTCGTACAAGTACACGATATACCTATACAAGTACGGGACATCTTCGTACAAGTACACGATATATCTGTACAAGTACGGGACATCTCTGTACAAGTACATGACATCTCTGTACAAGTTTCTTGGTTCAGCGGATTTCGCCGTTAGAAAAATGCCGCCGGTTTTTTCTAATTGCAAAGATATTTTTTCAGTTTAGCCATTACGTCAGGCAGGCTGATAGGCTTGCCGATGTGATCGTTCATGCCCGCTTCCCGGCATTTGAGTATATCTTCAGAAAAGACATTCGCGGTCATCGCTATGATGGGAACCGTCTGAGCGTCCGGCGCGTCGGCGTTCCGAATCTGCCGGGACGCTTCGTAGCCGTCCATTTCGGGCATATGAATGTCCATTAAGACGAGCGCGTATTTGCCTCGTCCGGCTTTAAACAAGGAAACCGCCTCGGTTCCGGTTCCGGCGAAATCAATCGCAATGCCGGTATACTCAAGCAGGGTTGCCGCGATTTCCTGATTTATCAGCACGTCTTCGGCGAGAAGGATGGTTTTACCGCTGAAAAGTCCTGCCTCTTGAGCCTGCGCCTGATTCGGATCGCTGAAAACCGCGGAAATATGCGCCGGCTCTAAGCGCAAGGTTTCGTTGATTGTATTGATAATCAGCGATGGGAACAAGGGCTTAGAAATAAACGAGTTTACGCCGGCGTTTCTCGCAAGCGTTTCAAAGGACTCACGTTCTACGGCGGACATCATAACGATTGCCGGCTCCTGTCCGTAGGTTTCCCGGATTTTCCGGGTCAGCTCTACGCCGTTCATGCCGGGCAGACGCCAGTCGATGAAAATCAGGACGAACTGCCGGTCTTTGCGTAGGATTTCATAGGCTTGTTCGCCGCTTTCCGCGGTTTTACAGTAGACGCCCAGAGGCTGAAACAGTTCCTCGAAATACTCCCGTACTTCCGGGGCGTCGTCTACCGCCAAAATCCGCAGGTCTTTTCCGCCTATTTTCAGATGAGCCTCGAACTGCCGGTCTTTTGATCCCCGCTGGGCTTTGATGGTGAAGATAAAAGACGAGCCTTTATTCGGTTCCGACTCGATCCGGATGCGGCCGTTCATCATTTCGACGATTTTCTTTGAAATAGCCAGTCCCAATCCGGTTCCGCCGAATTTCCGGGCGATGCCGCCGTCGGCTTGCTCGAAGGACTGAAACAGCCGTTTTTGCTGTTCCGGCGAAATTCCGATGCCGGTATCCGCGACGGCTACTTCTAAGAGGCATAATCCTTTTTCTTCGCCTGCGAACCGGGTATTGAGCGCGATCGTTCCGCCTTCGGGCGTAAACTTTACCGCGTTGGACAGGAGATTGATAATCACCTGAGACAGCCTTTGCTCGTCGGAGACTATCGTAACCGGAATCAGCTTATCGATTTTGATGATAAAGTTTTGTTTTTTCTCTTCGACTCTGAAATTAATGACGCCCGCGGCTTTCTGGAGCATTCGTTCAAAATCAAATTCCGCGTAGGTTAGTTCAAATTTGCCGGCTTCGATTTTGGACATATCCAAAATATCGTTGATGACTCCAAGCAGATGAGTCGAAGCCTGCTCTATCTTTTCGAGACAGTACGGGATTTTTTGGGGGTCCTGCGTGTTTCGGGCGATAGCGGTCATGCCGATAATGGCGTTCATCGGCGTCCGAATTTCGTGGCTCATTCGGGAGAGGAAGTCGCTCTTCGCTCGGTTCGCCTGCTCCGCCTGTTCTTTGGCGGCGACCGCTTTCCCGGCAAAGACTATGATGACGCTCACCGCAATCAGCACCATTACCATCAGAATCACCAGAAGGCTCTGCATATTGTACAGCGCGGAAAGCAGAACCTTTTCCGGCATGGTGAGAATCACGAAAAATTTGGTTTCCGGGACCGGATAGCCGGTCATCCCGTAAACCGTACCGGTCTTGCTGTTCCTGAAGGCGATGTAGGACGCCGAAGTTTTGCGCCACTCATGAACGGCGTTCTGAATGTCCTGCGGAAGACTGCTGAGGACAATATCGTGATTTACCGTGAGCGCCCGTTCCGTATGACCCCCCGCTTTCGGATCGTATTCCCGTATGGAAACCACCGCGTCTGAGGAAGAAATAAGATACACTACCGCTTCTTGCTTGAAATAATTGGTAACTCTGGCGGTTATTTTGTCTAAAATGAGGCTGAACCCCGCTCCGCTAATAACGAATCCGAAGACGCCGGCGTTTTTTTGCCGGGCGTCGAGGATATTCGCCGCGATAATCAGTTCTTTTTTGCCGTTGAATTGAGATATAATCGGGTCCGAAACCAAAAACCGCTGTTGATGTTTGGGATTCTCCGTCAACAGCATACGGAAATATTCCCGATCCTTGACCAGAATAGGAAGCGGCTCAGGATGATCCGGGCTTGCCGGGCCTCGTACAACCGAATTCCCTTCCTGATCCGAACGGTAATAAGTCCCGTCAAGATTAACCATGATGTAAGAGTCGATGCCGTCTTCCAACGACATCTGCTCGATGATCCCCGCAAAAGACCGTTTCGTTTCCGCCCAATCCATAGCCGCCGCCGCGGGGAAATTGGTGCAGGTTTCAGCAATGCCGGTCTTATTGGAAAGGTATATCCCTATATCGCTGGCAATAGTGCCGGCGTATTCAAAAAGAAAGCCCGCGGCGTTAGTTTGTATGGTTTTGCTTGACTGCAAAAGAATAAAAAAAATGCCCAAAATAAAAGGAGCAATCACCAGGAAAACAAATATCTGTCCTAAATACTTTTTTAGACTCATTATTACTATCTTACAAATAGTCGTGATTTTTATCAAGAGGAATAAATCCAGCCGGCGAAGACGTCAGCCCTCGCTTTTCAGCAAAAAACCGCAGAGCTTTTCGCATAAGCCCTGAGTCCAAAAGAAAAAATCCCCGGGGCTTATATAAAAACTCCGAAGGCTTATGCAAAAAAATTATTCCTTCAAAAAGCCGTATTCGTAAACCTTCGGCTCGATCTTTTCCGCTAAGACTTTGAGAACGTCCCGCAGGGCTTTAATCAGCGCGGCGTATCTTTCGTCTGCGGACTTTGCGTTCATTTTTCCTTTTTCATTTCTCCCTTGAAAAAATTCCCGGATGTCGTAAAACGATGCGTTTACGGAAACCGTTTTATTGTTTTTAGTTTCCG
>JAIRPH010000030.1 GCA_031257135.1 Spirochaetaceae bacterium | reverse complement strand
TGTGCTGAATGATCTGGTGATCCGCCGAAGGAGGAGCCATTCCGTAAATAACCCCTTCGCAGACTTCGTACCGGAGGTCTTTCCGCTGAAATTCTTCTTCCTGCTCTTTGAGCGATTGCATAGTAGCTAAGTATACGGAAATACAAAAAAAAATCAACGGCGCACGGGTCTGACGCTGAAATCCTCGATTGACATTTTTAAGGAGGAGGGAGCATAATAAATAGGTTTTATTATGATATATTTTAGACAAATCTTTTTGCAGATATTGCTTGTTTTAGGAATCGGCTTTACTTTTTTTCCTGTATATGGGGAATCTCCGCAGATTCGGATTGCGGCTCTGCCTAATAATCCTCGTCCGGGAGAGCCGGTAACTATCGGGCTGGTTGGCGGCGAGGCGGTTCAATATCAGGCGATTCTCCGCAACGCTCAGGGGCAGGGGCTGACTAAGGCGCCGTTTTTCACCTTTGCCGCCGATAAAGAGGGGCGAGCTGTTCAGGTTGCGATTCTCGCGATTCCCTGTACCGCCCGATCCGGGACCGCTTATATCTATGTGGAAAACGGACTCGGAAGCATTGCGAATATCGCTCTGACTATTGCCGGGCGGGATTTCGTTACCGAAGAAATCCCGCTGGATCAGCGGAATACCGACCTGCGGACAGTCCAAGATCATCAGAAGACCGCGGAAGCAAATATGCTGTGGGGAATCATCAACCGGACCGGTACGGAAATCTACGCCGCAGACCGGTTTATTCCGCCGGTACAATCTACCCGAAGAACCAGCTTTTTTGGAGACCGCCGAATCTACAAATATACCGACGGTTCCAGAGCCTCCTCGATTCATGCGGGGATTGATTACGGGGTTCCCTCGGGAACTCAGGTCCAAGCCTGCGCGTCGGGCAAGGTTGTACTCGCTCGTTCCCGGATTGTTACGGGTAATTCGGTAATCATCGAACATCTGCCGGGAGTCTATTCTCTTTACTACCATTTGGATCGGATTCTTGTTCAGGAGGGAACTGTGGTGCAAGCAGGGACTGTATTGGGTCAATCCGGGGCTACCGGGCTTGCGACGGGACCTCATCTGCATTGGGAAATCAGAGTCGCCGGAGAGAACGCCGATCCTGACGCGCTGATGTCCCGTCCTATCCTTGACAAAGAAGCGATTTTGAGTATATTTAACTCATTCTAACCATTGAGGAAGGGAGGTGATTTTTTGGCGCATATCATCGTGGATGATAATGAAGCTCTGGAAAAAGCCATCAAACGGTTTAAGCGGATGGTTGAAAAAGAGGGCATTATCCGGGAATTCAAAAAACGGGAGTATTATGAAAAGCCTTCAACCATTTTGAACCGGAAGAAAAAAGCGATTCAGCGCAAGCTACTTAAAAAGTCCCGAAAAGGCAAGTCCGATTATTAGGAGCTATGGGTGAGCAGATCATTTTTTAAGATTTTTTTTCTCTTTTGCTCACTCATGCTTGTATTCGCGTCTTGTTCTACGGTTCCGCCGGTTCCGCCGCCGGAAGCTGGGGAAACTCGGTTCGCTTGTCCCGAAGATGCGGTTCCTTACTGGCAGTCTTTGGGAGCGGGTTTGGATTACTGGGCTGGACGCATCCGAAAACCGAATCTCCGGCTTTGGGCTGTCCGGGCTGACCTTACCGACAAGACATTAGGCTTCAGGGTAAACGAAAAAGAAGGGACTGACGAGGTTGTTTCAAGCGTCAAAATCACGAGTTTCACCGAGCGGTATCATTGTCTAGTTGGAATCAACGCGAATCCCTTCAGCCCGGTTTCCGGTAAAGAGGGGGAGCCTCGGAGGGTTATAGGAATTACGGTTTCTCGCGGGGCGATAGTCTCCGGTCCGCATCCGCCCTACGACGCTCTAGTTTTCTACACTGACGGGCGGGCTGAAATAGTCGCACAAGCGGAGTTGCAGGATTTAAGCGGCATTGACCATGGGGTAGGCGGATTTTTCATAGTATTGAAAAACGGGACCCTTCCTGATCGGCTTTTGAAGGCGGAAAAAGAGCCGAGGCATCCGCGAAGCGCGGCGGGATTATCCGCCGACGGCAAAACGCTTTACCTGCTGGTTGTTGACGGACGGCAATTAGGGAGCGTCGGCGCAACGGAATCGGAAATCGGCATACTCCTCAACCGCCTCGGCGCATCCGACGGGCTTAACTTCGACGGAGGCGGCTCGACCGCTCTGGCTCTGCGCTATCCCGACGGCAAAGTCCGCGCCGTAAACGCCCCGATTCACGGCGGCATACCCGGAAGAGAACGCGGCGTCGCAACGTGCTTCGGCATCTTCCGCCGATAAAACGCCGTTTTGAGACCGCTACGAAATCATCGCCTCCCTGCGGGCGAGGCGGTCGGTTTCGAGAATCTTTTCGAGGGACGCCTCGCCGGTCCAGTCCCGGTCTAATACGCAGGCGGTAATCCGAGGTATGTCGCAAAAGCCGATCTTCCCGTTGAGGAAGGCTTCTACGGCGGTTTCATTCGCCCCGTTGTACGCGACCGGATACAGCGGTCCCGCCTGAAGAGCCTGATATGCCAACGGAAGCATAGGGAATTTTTTTTCATCAGGCTTTGTAAAGGTTAAGGTAAGATCGTCGAAATCCAGAACGCCGAAAGCTGTAGGACTACATTCAGGGTAAAAAAGCGCGTTCTGAATAGGCAGACGCATATCAGGAGGGGACATTTGAGCATATACCGCGCCGTCTCGGCATCGGATCATAGCGTGAACGATGCTTTGAGGATGAACAACCGCCTTAATCCGCTCAGGCGGCAGTCCGAACAGCCGAGCCGCCTCGATTACTTCAAGCCCTTTGTTCGCCATCGTCGCGGAATCAATCGTGATCTTCTTCCCCATGTTCCATGTCGGATGCGCCAGAGCTTCCTTGACGGTTACGGTTTTAAGCTGTTCCATGCTGTAATTCCTAAAGGGTCCGCCGGAAGCGGTTAAGAGAATCTCTTCTATATATTCCCTCCCGCAGGCTTCCGCAAGAGAGAAAACCGCGGCGTGTTCCGAATCAACAGGAATAATCTTGACCTGATGTTCCGCCGCCGCTTCAAAGACCAAAGTCGCCGCCATGACCATAGTTTCCTTGTTGGCAAGAGCCAAGTCCATACCCGCATTGAGGACCGCCAAAGAAGGCTCTAATCCCGCGGCTCCGGCGATTCCGTTGAGCGCAATATGCCCCTCACATTCGGCGATAGCCCGAAGAAGCCCGGGAAGCCCGAAATACTCGATACCCTCCGCGGCTTTATCGATTCCGGTTAAGGCTAGTTTTACCCCGGGAAATTCTTCCGCCAGCGCGCGCAGTCCCGCTTGATCCGTATGGCTCGAAAAGAGAACCGGCTCAAAAGCATCGGGATTCCGCCTGAGTACGTCCACCGCGCTTTTCCCTATCGAACCGGTAGCGCCGAGGATCGCGGTTTTTTTCTTTTTTCTCATGGTTTTCCTTTACTGTGTAAAAAAGAAGCAATAGGACCCGTAATATACCGGCGCGGCAAGGCAGAGGGAGTCAATGCTGTCCAATACTCCTCCTCGTCCCGGAATGAGATGCCCCGAATCTTTGATGTTTGAACTGCGCTTCAAAACGGATTCTCCTAAGTCTCCCAGCGTCGCCGCCGTAGCGGACAGGAATCCTACCACAAGCCCCGCCAACGGCGAAGGGAAGCTCTGAGAAGTAAATACCTCAGGAAGAACATAGACAGCGCCTAGACCGATCAGCGTGGAAGCCGCAATGCCGCCGGCGAATCCCGCAAGGCTTTTGTTGGGGCTGGCTTTGATGACGCCTCGACTGCCTTTGCCGAAAAGCAGTCCCGCCGCCCACGCCGCAGAGTCGTTGGCGAAAACAAGGAGCAGAAATATGAGAAGCGCCGTTTCGGCTTCAGGCAGGCGGGTCATCCGAATGATCCAAGTCATAAACAGACCGGGATAGGCAATCACCGCAAACCCCGCGGCGATTCGGTTTGCCGCTCCTTTGAGGTCTTCTTCCGAAGCGAAAACGCGGGAAATCAGGAGCCAAGACGCGGCAATAATCGGCAGAACCGGCAGGTTTATATCGAAACTCACCGCTAAGGTCATTGCCAGAGGATTGGAAATCCCTAATATTGCGGCTTCAGTGGAACCGATAGCATTGTTCTTTTTTTTTAAAATCTCCGCGAATTCCATTGCCCCTAGCGCGCTCAGTATGATCGCAGTAATGTTCGCGGCAAGGTGGTTCTTCTGAGGCATAAACAAGATGATGCTTACCGCCGCGGGAACGCCGATTACAAACGTCAGCAGTCGATCCATATATTTTTTCATGGTTTCACCCCGCCGAACCGGCGTTCCCGTTTTTGATACGCCGCAACCGCGTCGGCAAGGTCGGTTTCCGTCCAGTCGGGCCACAGCGTATCCGAAAAGTAGTATTCCGAATACGCCCCCTCCCAGAGCAGGAAATTGCTGATCCGATGATCCCCGCCGCTTCGGATAATGAGGTCCGGATCGGGAATATCAGGATTATCTAGGTTTCGTCTTATGGTTTCCGCGGTAACAGCCTCCGGGGGCAATCCCGCGGCGGTCAGCCGGCGTACCGCCCGGACAATTTCGTCTCTTCCCCCGTAATTGAGGGCGAGAATCACCTGCATCCCTTCAAAAGAGCAGGTTTCCTCAAGAGCTTCCCGGAGTTCCCGGGATATATCCGGGGGCAGTCCCGCGGGGTCCCCGGTATGCCGGAGCCGGATGCGGTTCTCCCGATAAAAGTCTAATTCTCCTTTAAGGTACTGCTTCACCAATCCCATGATAAACCCCACCTCCTCAGCGGCGCGCTTCCAATTTTCCGTAGAAAACACGTAAAGCGTGAGATACCGCACCCCTAGATCGCTCGCGGCTTTGACGATGCGCTTGGCGCATTTCAAGCCTTCGAGATGACCCTGAGTACGAAGCTGTTTTCTCTCCTGCGCCCACCGTCCGTTTCCGTCCATGATAATGCCGATATGCGCCGGGACTTGGAGGGCTGGGACTGACGATGAAGACATTCTCCCTAGACTTCCATTATTTCTTTATCTTTTTCTTCCAAAACCTGATTGACTTTGGTAATATAGGCGTCGGTCAGTTTCTGCAATTCTCCGGAGTTTTTGCTTTCCTCGTCTTCCGTGAGTTCTCCCTCTTTGAGGAGTTTTTTGAGCTTATCGTTACCGTCCCGGCGGATGTTACGGACTGCGGTCCGGCTTTGTTCCGCCTGATTTTTAGCGATTTTGACCAGCTCTTTCCGGCGGTCCTCAGTAAGGGTCGGTATGCTTATACGGATAACCTTCCCGTCGTTGCTCGGATTGAGAGACAGCTCGGAAGAGCGGATAGCCTTTTCGATTTCGCCGATAAGCCCTTTATCGTAGGGCTGGATGACGATAAGCCGAGCTTCGGGTATAGAAATATTCGCCACCTGATTAAGGGGGGATTTATCGCCGTAACAATCGACTTTGATTTTATCGAACAACGCCGGCGAAGCCCGTCCGGTTCTGAGCGCGGCAAACCCCTCTTTGAGATTTGCGATAGTTTTTTTCATCCGTTCTTCGGATTCGGTGATCGCGGTGTGCATAAGGGTCCTCTTACTGTCCGACTTTGAAGTACACACAGCCGGAAACCTTCAGCGTCGCGCCGGCTTTTTTGCCGTATTCCGCCAAGGCTTGAGCGACCGTGAGCTTATCGTCCTTTACATAGCCCTGATCCATGAGGCAGATATCGGCGAGGTACTTTTTCATCTTGCCTTTGAGGATGTTTTCCAGCGCGTTGGCGGGTTTTCCTTTGAGGCTTTCGTCGGCTTCCATCTGTTTGCGGAAGATTTCTTCCTGTTCTTTGATGAAAGACGGCGCAAGCTGAGAAGCATCCACAGCCAAAGGATTGAAAGCCGCAATGTGAAGCGCGAGATTATGAGCGAACTCCTGTATCGCCGTCTGCTGGAAGACTTCCGGCTTATCCGCGGCGAGTTTTACCGCGACGCCGATGTTGCC
This sequence comes from Spirochaetaceae bacterium, assembly GCA_031257135.1. Lineage (GTDB taxonomy): Bacteria > Spirochaetota > Spirochaetia > Treponematales > Breznakiellaceae > JAITHW01. Next base: position 14,536 of record JAIRPH010000030.1, on the reverse strand, counting down.
GTCGCCGTGGGTATAGTGCGCGAGGTATTCTCCGGGGGAGGCTTCGATCAGCTGTATCCGCTTGAGGGTCATATTTTCCCCGATTTTCGTGGCAAGGTCCGCCACCAGCGAGGTCAAATCGCTCTGAATCTCGGTATATTTCTTCTCCAGAATCAGCGTAACGATTCGTTCTCCCAGCGCGGCGAACTCAGGATTCCGGGCTACAAAGTCGGTTTCGGCGGTTACTTCCGCCAAAGCCGCAGTAGACCCCTGCATTTTCACAAAGATTTTGCCTTCGTTGGTCGCCCGGTCCGCGCGTTTTTCTACGGCCGCAAGCCCTTTTTCCTTCAACCGTTTTTCCGCGGACGTGAAATCTCCATTGGTTTCCTCCAAGGCTTTTTTACACTCTAGCGGTCCTGCTCCGGTTATCTCCCGAAGTTTTTTTACATCGGTTGCACTAACTGCCATTTGTTACTCCTTAATAGTCGGTTTCTTAGGAGCCACAGCTCCTAAGGATCGCGGTTTTACTCTTCGTCGTATACCTTGCCTGCATCTACCGGATTTTCGCTCTCATTACTGAAGGTATCAGAAGGGGCGTTTTCTTTATAGGAGGCGATGTCGATTTCACGGTCCTCTTCCTTGATGGAGACGTCGTTCATGATGTTTTCAAGGTCTTCATCCTCGTCTCCCAGACTTTCGATAATCTTGAGACCTACTTCGTTGTCCGCTTCAACCACCGCGTTAGCGATGATCTGGGTGAACAGGGTGATCGCCCGGATAGCGTCGTCATTGCCGGGGATAGGATAGTCGATGCCTTCGGGGTTGCAGTTGGTATCCACGACCGCCACAATCGGGATGCCCTGCCGCTGGGCTTCGGCGACGGCTATCGCCTCTTTCCGGGTGTCGATGATGAACAAAATCCCCGGAAGATCCTTCATTTCCTTGATGCCCCCGAGGTTTTTCTGGAGTTTCGCCCGCTCTTTGCCTAAAGACGCGATTTCTTTCTTGGTCAGGTTCTCAAAAGTCCCGTCAACTTCCATTTTTTCCAGCTTTTTGAGCCTGAGCAGGGACTTTTTAATGGTAACGAAGTTGGTAAGCATTCCGCCGAGCCATCGGTTATTCACATAGAACATTCCGCACCGCTCGGCTTCTTTCTGGATCGCTTGCTGGGCTTGTTTTTTGGTGCCTACAAACAGGATAGTTTTGTTTAGGCCGATGATTTTTCTCACCGCGTCATAGGCATCTTTGATCGCCTGAATAGTTTTTTGCAGATCAATGATGTGAATCCCGTTCCGTTCCGCAAAGATGTACTTTTTCATCCGCGGGTCCCAGCGTTTAACCTGATGTCCGAAGTGGACTCCCGATTCCAGCAGGCTTTTCATGGTTACTACAGCCACACTATTCCTCTCTCTGCCGCCTTTTTTTGCGATTCAGCGGCGCCTTCTCTTTGTCTCGCCGCTCGAAAAAGCGGCGGAAATTCAGCGTTTTTAAAAAACGCCCGGCGATTCCCCGTAGGGATATCCGTTCTCTCTTAACATGACATAAAATTCCCGGATTGGCAAGCCCACAATAGAGCTATACGAGCCTTTAATGTTGGAAATATAACAGCCCGCCAAGCCCTGAATCTTATAGCCCCCGGCGACGCCCTGCCATTCGCCGGTATTGAGATACCACTCGATTTCCGGTTCCGTAAGCCGGGCGAATGATACAATACTAACTACAGACCGGCAGTCCATAGTCTTATCTTTACCGTTAAACAGGGCAATAGCAGTTATCACCTCATGGGAACGTCCGTGAATTTTTGAGAGCATCCGATGAGCGTCTTCCCGATCCTTAGGTTTTCCGAAAATCTTTCCATCTACCGCAACAATAGTATCGGCGCCGCAAATCCAGGGCGGAGTCTTGCCTTTGAGAAGTTCGAGAATCTTATTAACCTTTCGGACCGCCACAGTTTCAGCCATTTTTTGAGGAACCAACCCTTCCTCGTACTCTTCATTTACTCGCGCAGGCATTATGTTAAACGGCAGGTTCATAAGACGGAAATATTCTTGCCGACGAAGCGAACCGGACGCTAAGATAATGGGATCCATTCTTCACCACCTATGATAGTATCTGGAATATCATACCCTATTTTTTTAAAAGAGTATAGAGGGAATCACCGCTGTTTCCGGGCCGCCGCCAGCCGGCGGTTCTCTTCCGCAAAGGGATGCTCCGGGTTGAGTCTGAGGGCTTCATCGTAATCCGCAATCGCCCGGTCGCAGTCGCCCTGCATATAGTAGACATACCCCCGATTGTTAAAGCCGTCGGCGAACTCCGGGTTGAGTCTGAGGGCTTCATCGTAATCCGCAATCGCCCGGTCATAGTCGCCGGTATGCCGGTACGCAAGCCCGCGGTTATTCAGAGCCGCAATATAGCCGGGATTAAGCCTAATCGCTTCGGTATAATGCGTAATCGCCTGATGATAGTCTTTTTGGTTAAAACAGGCAAGCCCGCGGTTATAGAAAGCCACTGAATAGGCTGAAATAAGTTGAGGTCCTTCCGGCGCGGTACTCAGGTATGCCGGACTAAGCCGCAGTCCCTCGGCAAAGTCCGCAATCGCCCGATCATGCTCGTTTCGGTACACATAGGCAAGTCCCCGGTTCATAAACGCGGCGGCAAGCGCAGGATTATACCGTAAAGCCGCGGTAAAATCCGCAATGCCCTGGGTATAGTCCTCTTTGGAAATATACACGAGTCCCCGTCCGTACAAGGCGTCCGAGGCTTTGGGACTTTGGCGTATCGCTTCGGTATAATCAGCCAACGCCTTTGCATAGTCTCCTTTATGCCGGTACGCGTCTCCCCGGCTGATAAGAGCCGGGAAAAACTGGGGGTTTATGTTCAAGGCTTCAGAGAAATCCGCAATCCCCCGGTCGTAGTCGCCCTTGCGGAAAAGCCCAATCCCTCTACCGTGTAAAGCCGCGGTATAGGCGGGGTTTATCCGCAAGGCTTCGGTAAAGTCCGCAATCGCCCGGTCGTAGTCGTCTTTTTTGCTGTAAGCGACGCCCCGGTTATACCAAGCCGCGGTATAGGCGGGGTTTATCCGCAAGGCTTCGGTAAAGTCCGCAATCGCCCGGTCGTAGTCGCCGATAGCGCCGTACGCGTTTCCCCTGCCCTGAACGGCTTCGATATACGCCGGATTCAGCCCCAGGGCTTCGGTGAATTCCGCAATCGCCTGAGCGTAGGCTTTTTGCGCGTAATAGGCTTTGCCCCGGTTATAAAACGCATTTGCCGGCGAAGATTCCGGGGTTTGAGCCCATATCAGGAACGATAAGGTCATAAACAATGCCGGCAGGCATTTTCTTCGCATACCTTCCCGTCTCCAGCGTCACATTACTCCTGTACCGCTTCCTGACCGTCATCCTCGAACTGCTGTTCCTGAATATCCGCAATGGTTTCCAGATTTTTATAGGCATCCAGAAGCGCGGGATTCAAGGTCAGCGCGGATTCATAGTCTATTTTCGCTTCGTCATAGCGTTTCATCTGAAAGTAGGCGTCTCCCCGTCCGTTGAGAACGTCCGCGTAGATATACCGCCGCTCATTGCGGTCGTCCGCGTAATTTTCGTCCAGCGCGAGAATAGCGGAGAAATCCGCGACGGCTCTTTCGTAGTTGCCGTTTTGGGTGTAGAGTTCAGCCCGGTTATAAAAGGCGTTAATGTAAGCCGGATTATATTGGATGGCTTTGCCGTAATCCGCGATGGCTTGGGGGAAATTTTCTTTTTTAGTATACGCGCTTGCCCGTCCGTAATACGCGGCGGACAGGACCGGATCGATTCTGACCGCTTCGGTATAATCCGCGATGGCTTGGTCGTAATCGCCGGTATTAAAGTACGCGAACGCCCGATTGTTAAAAGCCGGCGCGGACCCCGGATTGAGGCGCAGGACTTCGTTGTACGCGGACAGAGCTTCCGTATACTGCTTCAGCATATACCGGACAAATCCTTGGTCGCTCCACGCGGCGGTATAGGCCGGACTGATTCTGAGAACCTCCGCGTAATCCTCTGCCGCCAGATCGTAATCGCCTCGGGACAAGTACGCGTTTGCCCGATAGTTAAGGGCAATCACATACAAGGGATCGTCCTGAGCGACGGTATTATACCGCTCAAGAGCCGTATCGTAGTCTCCCTGCCGAGCGGCTTGGCGTCCTTCGCTTATGGGAGTGACCGCCGAAGGATTAGCGATATCAAGCCGGACCGCTTCCTGATAGGCTTCGGCGGATCGGGCATGGTCCCCTTTGGCGTCATACAGAAAACCGAGATACATCTGCGCCTCGGCATGAAGGTCCAGAGCTTCAGAAGATTTTAATACTTCCGAAAATTCGGTCATAGCCTGATCGACTTCGCCTTTGAAGTAATGGGCTATGCCGCGGTTATAAAAAGCTCCGGCGTGGTTCGGTCTGATCTGCAACACCTTGACGTAATCCGCAATAGCCCGGTTATGTTCTCCGTTGTTGCGGTAGGCGTTGCCTCTGGTTAATAAGGCGGGCGTAGCGTTAGGGGTGAATTCGAGGGCTTTAGTGCAGTCCATAACGGCTTCAGGATACTTTCCTACCATATAATACGCCATTCCCCGATAGGTATAGGCCACGCCTAGGTCAGCGTCGACGCGCAGAGCCTCGGAAAATTCCGCAATAGCCTGATCATAGGCTTTCGCATCGTATAACTCGGTCCCTTTGACAAAGGACGCCATCCCATCCGGCGGCGGGCTGTTCTCAGCCAATACCAATGCCGGCAATAAGGCAAGCGTTACCGATGTGGCTAAAAGATTTTTTTTCATATCATATTACCTCCACAATACTGAATAATGCTTCATTATAAATAGATTCTCCTTACTATGCAATCCCCTATTTTTCTTTCCTTTACCCTCTTGCACATTGCGCGGTAACCTGATATAGTAAAAACAATACGGCGACAAAGTCCGTAGTATTTTATCCGAATTGCAAAACGGAGGTTCAGGATGAAAAAGGTTTTTTGGGTTAGCGCGCTTTGCATGGCGGTCTTAGGGGCGATACCGAGTATCGCTCAGGAAGAGAACAGCAATGCAAGCCCCTACTATTATGTCAATGTTCCCATTGAGCGGATATATCCTTACAAAAAAGGGTATGTCGTAGATTATCGCACCGGCTCCACCGGTACCATGGCCGCCCGGACGTATCTTCCCCTTGAGTGGTTCCAAGACCGGGCCCGCAACGAAACCGGCGCGCCCCCTAAAGGCGAGGTTATCTACTTGGGTCCCGGCTCCTCGTATCCCTACTTAACGGTGTACTACAAAGACGGCGAATTCAGTCATGTCCGTCTCTATCTGCGCCGGGAACGAAGCCATATAAGCTGGGGTTCTATTCGGATGGGCGAAGATTTGGATTCCCATTTTGAGGACGTATCCGATTTGAAACTTGTTTTCTAAATGACCCAAGGGGAATTATACCGCCTTCAAGAAGCTGTCCGCGCCGAGAAACTCGGCGGATGGCTTTTTTATAATTTTCATCACCGGGATATAATTTCCGATACTATCCTGCATATCAATCCAAGAGCGGCGAATTCCCGCCCCTGGATGTATGCGGTTCCCGCCCACGGGGAAGCCCTGAAAGTAGTCCATGCCGTTGAACCGGACATCCTTGACGCCCTGCCGGGTTCTAAAAGGGTATATCTAAAACGGGAAGATTTTATCGCCGCCCTTCGGAGCCTGCCCCATACCTTGTGGGGCGTTCATAGTTCTGATACCTTGCCGGCAATTTCATATCTTGACGCGGGTACCGCTTCGCTACTGGAACAGGCGGGGCTTGCTTCGGCGTCCGCCGGAGGGCTGATTCAGCGGTTCAAAGGACTGCTAGACCAGAACGGCATTGAAAGTCACCAGCGGGCATCGGAAGCGTTGTACGATAGTATTCAGCGCGCTTGGGCGGAAGTGAAAAAAGGATACGCCGCGGGGAAGCCGCTCTACGAAGGAGAGATTCGGCAGTTTCTGGAGCGCGAACTGGAACGCGGGAATCTCATAACCGATCATCCGCCGATTGTCGCGGCCGGGGTTCATTCCGGGAATCCTCATTATGATTTTTCCGGCTCAGGCGGGATCATACAAGCCGGAGATGTAGTGCAATTCGACATCTGGGCAAAGGAACGCCATGAAACAAGCATATACGCGGATATTTCATGGGCAGGAGTCTATGAAACGACCCCGCCGGTTCAGGCGGAACGGGCTTTTTCGGATCTGGTACGCGTCCGGGAAGAAGTCTATCGGTTTATTGAAACAGAGCTTGCGGCGGGTAATCCCCTCTCGGGAGCCTCGGTAGACGAAGAAGCCCGGAACCTCCTGACCGGTTTGGGATACGCTTCCGCGATCAAACACCGTACCGGTCACGGCATCGATACGGAGTGTCACGGCTCTGGGGTGAATATGGATTCCATTGAGTTTCCCGATTCCCGGCTAATCCTTGAAGGTTCCTGTTTTTCTCTGGAACCGGGGATATATTTTTCTGATTTCGGACTTAGGACCGAGATTAATGTCTATGTTGTAAAGGGAACCCCTGTTGTTTCCGGGAAAGAGCGGCAGTTCAGACTGCTGACCTGTTAATGAGGAGAAGCCATGCAGATTCCTCTGGAACTGCTCGATTTTATACAAAAGGGGCGCAAATTTCTGATAGCAGGACATAAAGAGCCTGACGGCGATTGTGTAGGAAGCCAGATTGCCCTTAACAGCGCGCTGAAAAGAATCGGTAAAGAGTCCATCCTCTGTTCAGCGGGACCCTTTAAGCGTCCTGAAATAGCGGTTTATGCGGACCGCTTTACAGCGGTCATTGGCGCGCGCGAGCGGTCAGGCGCGCGAGCGATTGTGCTGGATTGTTCCGCTCCGCATCGGACCGGCGATCTCGCCGCCGCCTTAGCGGATTTGCCGGTTGCGGTTATCGATCATCACGTCGCGGGAGAGCATGGTCCAAGTACGCCGGAAACGCCGGTATTTCTTGACCCTCTCGCGCCTTCGGTAACGGTTATGATTTTCGCGCTTATTGAAGCCCTCGGCTTAAAGCCGACCAAGGAAGAAGCGGAATTCCTGCTCTTCGGACTCTGTACCGATACCGGCTTTTTCCGGCATACCGACGAAACCGGAGCGGCAACCTTTGAGTACGCCTCTCGGATGATTCGGTGCGGCGCAAGTCCGAAACGGGTATTTCAACATATCAACGGCGGAAAAAGCCTTAATTCCCGGTATCTTCTGGGGATACAGCTTTCACGGGTACAGGCGTACTTTGAGGGAAGGCTCATGCTCACCGACGAAGAATACGGCGAAACCCAACGGTTCGGCTTAGAGGGACGAGATTCGGACGCGCTCTACCAATTGCTCCAATCCGTTGCCGGCGTCGAAGCCATCGCGGTCATTCGTCAGGAAACTCCTGAAAATTGCACCATAGGGCTTCGCTCCAAAGATGCGATAGACGTAGCGGCAATCGCCGCCGCTTTCGGCGGGGGCGGACATAAAAACGCCGCGGGAATCAGCATCCCCGGAACCGTTGAAACTGTGCGCCCTCAAATTTTGGAAGCCTTCAAAAGGGTTTTCCGATAGGTTTCAAGCGGCGCGGTCAGGCGTTCCCGTTTTTCACCCGGATAGGTTTCATAAAACACGCCTCCTAACGTAAACCGGGCGAATCCGCCGGCCGCGATGGCTGAAATACAGGCTTCCCGAAGATCCGCGGCTCCGCGGTGAAACTGTTCGGCTACGGCCGCGATGATTCCTCCGGCGAAGTTATCTCCGCACCCGGTGGTGTCTCCCTTATTTGCCGGCAGATTATACGCAGATTCCTCACAAACCGGCAGACGAGTTATATCCAAAGGCGCAAAGAACCCCTTTCCCGCGGTAAGCGTCACCGGTTTTGCTCCTTGGGTAATAACTACCGCGCCCGTTCCCTGAGCGAGAAACCACCTCGCGGCGGCTTCCTCCGAAGCCTGCCCTGAAGTTTTTACCGCTTCTTCCCGGTCGGCGATAAGTATATCAATGAAAGGATAAGCGTCGTCATATCTGCCTAAGGTCCATTTTTTCCTTTGAGCCTCCATCCGGTAATCATAGACCAGATTGACTATCGTAACCGCATCGCATCCCCGGGCTTTCCGCAGTAATGGGGTCAATTCCTCATGGATGGGCGGAAGCAAGGCTGTCCCCCCAAATGCGGCAATATGCGCGTCGAAAAAAGAATCTTCCAGGTCTTCGGGATAGAGAAAACTCGAGGCTCCCGGCAAGTGGATAAACGTCCGCTCTCCATGTCCGTTATCATAGTCCGGGTCAGAGAGAACGTCAGTCCGGGAAGAGGGTCCTTCCTTTACCGAAACGGCGATCCCTTCAAGGGGCAGTTTTGCGAGCGCGGTTTTAAGGACTGCTCCGGTTTCATCGGTTCCCAACGCTCCGTAGTAGCGGACTGAATGACCCTGTCCCTGAAGGACTTGAGCGGCATGGATTAAGGATACTATCGAAGGACCGCCTATATTGCATGAATCAGGAGCGGCTCCTTCGGTTAATTCCGCTAAAAGGCTTTCGTAAGCCCTTCCTGCGAACCGTTCTAAATCTTCCGCAAAGACGAGTTTTCCCGGACTTAAACCGCCGTCTCCCTCGCGCCGGGAGGCGTTTGCTCGAAAAGCGGGACCGGAAAAATCCGCATGAGCGTATAAGAAATCCATTAGGCAACAGCCTGTTCCATGAATCACCATAATATAGTATTATCGGCTTATGGACGTGTATGAGTTGGAATTGCTCTTCGATATAGCTCGGACCTTTGATAAATATGTGGAACTGCGGACCGCTTTGGGACCGCTTTTGAGCATCCTTGAAACCCGGGCGGGACTTACTTGGGGGATGGTGACCCTGCTGGATCGGTCTACGGGACTTTTGAAAATAGAAGAAGCCTACGGACTTAGCCCGGAGGAAAAAGAACGGGGACGCTACCGCCTCGGAGAAGGGCTGGTAGGACGGGTTTTTGAATCCGGGCAGGCGATTACGGTTCCAGACCTTGCTAAGGATACCCGCTTCCTCAACCGCGCGAAAAACCGGACCCGTCAAGACATGGAAGGACTCACCTACTACTGCGTCCCGATTCAATCCGGAGGCGTTATCGGAACTCTCAGCGCGGAACGCCGGCTTCCGCAGAACAACGCCGAAGTCCTGATGGCTAAAGACCGGTCTCTGCTGGAAAAGGTTTCCGGCATTATTGCGGATTCAGCTAAACTTCGGGAGCGGATTCTTGAAGAGCGGTTTCGGCTTCGGAAGCCCTGCCACGAAGATCACAGCTCCGGCGAGCTGAAGCACGGCGGAAGAATCGCCGAGGGAAGCGCGATCATCGGTACGGGCAACGCCATGCGGGGACTTTACGAGATGCTCGCCAAAGTCGCCCCCAGCGATGCCACCGCGCTTATCACCGGCGAAAGCGGGACCGGTAAGGAGCTGGTAGCCGCGGAAGTGCATCGTCTCTCCAAACGGGCGCAGGAAGCCTTTGTCAAGATAAACTGCGCGGCTCTGCCGGAATCGATTATCGAAAGCGAGCTGTTCGGACATGAAAAAGGCGCGTTCACCGGAGCTACCGGTCTGCACAAGGGGCGTTTTGAGCTTGCCCATCGGGGAACCATATTTCTGGATGAAATCGCTGAACTGTCTCCTCGGATACAGGTAAAGCTCCTGCGGGTGTTGCAGGAGCGGGAATTGGAACGCGTCGGCGGGACCGCTACAATTAGGGTAGACGTCAGGCTCATCGCCGCCACCAACCGGAACCTTGAAGCGGAAGTCAAAGCAGGACGGTTTCGGGAAGATTTGTATTATCGCCTTAATGTGTTTCCTCTTCATGTCCCGCCTCTGCGGGAGCGGAAGAGCGATATTGTCTTGCTTGCCGATTATTTCACGGAAAAGTACGCTGAAAAGAATAGCAAGCTGATAAAACGCATCTCCACGCCGGCAATCGATTTGCTTACGGCATATTCGTGGCCCGGAAATGTGCGGGAGCTGGAAAACTGCATTGAACGGGCGGTTATTCTCTCGACGGATATGGTGATTCACTCGTATAATCTGCCTCCCAGCCTTCAATCCGCGGTTTCGACCAATACCGAGCCTACTGCGACGCTGACTGCGGCTCTTTCCCGGCTTGAAAAAGAGCTTATCGTAGAGGCTTTGAAGATAACTCAGGGAAATATGGCCGCCGCGGCCCGGCGGTTAGGGATTACGGAACGCCGGATGGGGCTTCGGGTGCATCATTACGGGATAAACTGGCGGCTATACCGGCTCTAATCACCCCGGAGGCCAGCCCAGCGCGCGTCCGCCGAGAACATGAACATGAAGGTGATCCACCGTTTGTCCGCCGTGAGCCTTACAGTTGATTACGAACCGGGCGCCTTTTTCGGCGCACCCCAGCTCTGACGCAAGACGCTGGGCTTTGAAGAGCAGGCTTCCCAGAATAGACTGGTCCGCCTCCATGATATTCGGTATATGCTGTTTCGGAATTACCAAAAAATGTACCGGAGCTTGAGGCGTAATGTCATAAAAGGCAATCGCCTCCTCATCTTCATATACTTTCTTGCAAGGCAGTTTGCCTCGTATAATATCGCAAAAAATGCAATCAGCCATACTTAATACTATACCAAAGAAACGCTATATGAAATAGCCGGTTGAAACGGTTCTAAAATTTTTTTTAGTAAGTAAGGGAACCAGTCAGTTCCTAACAAGGGAACCGATCTGTTCCTAATAAGGGAACACTTCGGTTGAGTCATCAGGGAAGAGGCGTTAGCCGGATGCAAGGCGGCTTAACCCGCTAAGTATTTCGTATCTTCCAGAAACGACGCGATGCTTCCGCTGGCGGTTTTCACTTCGTAAGCGCGGGTCGCTACATCCTGCGAAATACGCCGTAATGTGGTCATTTCGCCGTGAATAGAGCCTGACTGCTGATGTATTGCGCCTGCGCCATCCCGGACTTGTATGGTCATGTCTTGTATGGTTTTCAGCGCGATGAGAATCTCTGAACCTCCGGACGCCTGCTCTTCTACCGCATGGTTTACCTGCGCGAAGGAATCGTCCATCGCCTTAATTTCAGTGAACATCCTATCCATAGATTCCACGGTCTCATTGGAAACTTCGGTTATCCGCTGGATTTCCTGTTCTATCTTTTGTATCTCTTCGGAAATTGCATTAGATTCTTTCCCGGACAGTTCCGCTAACTTCCGAATCTCGCCGGCTACGACCGCAAAGCCTTTGCCCGATTCTCCTGCGTGAGCGGCTTCAATGGCGGCGTTCATAGCGAGAATGTTCGTCTGCCCCGCAATGTCCGCAATGGTCTTGTTGGCGTTTTGTAGCGTCGCGGACTGTTCCCGGATACGCCCGATCTCTTCAGCGAGTTTTATCAGCATCGAATGTCCTGCGGAAGAAGATTTGCTCAAGGTATCGGTAGTTTTCATAACGCCGGAAACTATCGACCGGATAGAATCGATGTTCGCTACCATTTCTTCAATAGCCGCGGAGGACTCGACGATATGCGCCGCTTGAGTCTGAACCGCGTGATTCAGGGATTCGATAGATTTAGTAATTTCCTCAACAGCGTTAGAGGTCTGCGCGACGGATTGCATCTGGGTATCTGTTTCGGACTGCATAGTATCCATGTTGCCGGTAATGACCGACAGCGCGTCCGAGGATTCCGCGATGACCGGATTGAGCCGTTTGCCGTTTTCCGTAGCCTTTGCGAGATGCGAATTAAGATCGTCAATCCCTTGGCGCAGACTGTCCCGGATTTTAATCAACGCCTGCTGGATAACGCCGATTTCGTCGGTTCTATCCGCGGGAATCTGCACGCTGAAATCCATTGCCGCCAATGCGCGGGCAACCTGTTCAGCTTCCCGCAGAGGTTTTCGGAGAACCAAGCCTAAAACCAGCGCGATAGCTATGGAAAGCCCTACGGTTAAGATGATAAAAACCCGGAGCTTGAAAATAATTCCCATAAGGTACGCGAGATACGCGGCGTAAACTCCCTCGGCGGAGTCGCCGATGCCCTTAAATACCCGGTCGATAGACGCGCCGATTTTTTGAGAAATTTCCGGAGTCCGGGTAAAATCCGCGCTTAACTGGCGATTGTTTTCTTGATATTGCCGGATGTCTCCGAGTTTTTGGATCAGCGGCACATACTCGGTATTCAATGCGTTTTTTGCGGTTTCCGCTTCGGCGAGAAGCCCGGCGATAATGGATTTATCCACCTGGGGGTCCCCGTTGAGAGCCGCGAGAACCTTGTCCAGCGACGCGTTCAGGGCTTGGGCATCGGACATGAATTTGTTTTGCAAAGACCCGCTTTTTGCGGCGTCTCCCAGTTGCGCGTAGAACAAAGACTGATTTGCGGTTTCCGTAAGCGCGTAAAACTCGGTTTGCGCGCTTTGGGCGAGAGACTTAGTGGTAAACGCCCCGTCTAACAGCGCGCGGCAGGCGTGATGGCAGTGTATTATCGTCCCGATGCTCTGCCAACTGATGATAGTAAAAATTCCCGCGATGAACAGCGTACCGCAAAGGAACTTTTTCCCGATAGACAAATTATTAAAAAAGTTCATGTTTCAAAATCGTCCTTTATGGTCAGATATGGCTTTTCTGACTTCCATTAGGTACAGCGTATAGGAATACCGGCAACGCGTCAAGTCCTTAATCAGCCGCCGCCAATCGCGGTAGCGCATCGCCGCGCTATCGGGAAACGCAGAGCTTCCCGGCTTGGTTTTGCGGGAAAGGGTTACGCTATGACTAATCGCTGTAGCGTATCTGTACGCCTTGGGGAAACGCTTCGACTCCAACCCGCGTCCGCCGAGACAGCGTTACGCTCTTCAGACCAGAGAAAACAAACGCAAAATTCTCGATAGCGGTGACCGATGACGGAATGGTAACGCTGGTCAGATTGCGGCAACCCCGGAACGCCTCATGACCGATGGAGGTGACCGACGAGGGGATAGTAACACTGGTCAGATTGTAGCAACAAAAAAACGCCTCATCACCGATGGAGGTGACCGACGAAGGTATGGTAACGCTGGTAAGACTGTAGCAATCATAAAACGTCCCTCTCCCGATAGCAGTGACCGATGAGGGGATAGTAACGCTGGTCAGATTGTCGCAACTCCAGAACGCCTTATCTCCGATGGCGGTGACTGAGTTAGGGATAGTAACGCTGGTAAGATTGCGGCAATCATAAAACGTCCCTCTCCCGATAGCGGTGACCGACGAAGGGATAGTAACGTTGATCAGATTCCTGCAAAAATCAAACGCCTCATCACCGATGGAGGTGACCGACGAAGGGATAGTAACGCTGGTCAGATTATCGCAATACTGGAACGCCCCTCTCCCGATAGCGGTGACCGACGAAGGGATAGTATATGATGATCCGCTTTTCTTGCTAGGGTATCGTATGAGAGTCTTCATTTGTTTATCAAAAAGCACCCCGTTATTACTGGCGTAGTATGAATTCCGTCCGTCTACCGTAATACTGGTCAGACTGTGGCAATAAGGAAACGCCGGTTCATCTATATCGGCGACCGACGAGGGGATGCTGATACTGGTCAGAGCGTCAGAAATCGCAAACGCGCCTATAAAGCCGCCAACCGGATGATTGTAACTGCCAATCTTCGTGACCGGCAAACCGTTAATCCTATCCGGTATGTCCACAACGGAAGCGTTGCCGGTATACTCCGTAATCGTGACGCCTGAGCCTTCGACTTTCCACTCAAGCCCGGCGGGAATCGCTTGCGGCGCGGGCGCAGGTTGCGCGGCGGCGCGCCCCAAGTAAGCCGAGCCGAAAAACTGACTATACACCGCAGGAAACTGTCTGTTCCCGCTTGCCCGAGCCACATCCGCGCCGGTGCGCTGGAACAGTTCCGCTACCTCCAGCCCGGGGGTTTTCAGGTTGTTCAGCAAATGCGTGGTAAATAAACCGTTCCGCCCCTCCCCGTCGGAAGCGGTAGAACCCGCGCTCGTCGCATACACAACAATACTGTTCTTAGGCTGACCGCTTACAACGGACAAGCCCTTTTTCCCGCTCCTACTCCACGCCGCAGGAAAGTCCCGGCACGCGTCAAGCACGACCACATTCAGGGCGTTTCCCGCAGAGGTCAGCTCGTCAAGGGTAAAACTCAGAGGCAACGCACGATGACGCAGAAGGCTTTCACTGCCGATATTCGCATCCGCGGGTATCAGATAGTTCTCGCCATTCAACTGAACCCCATGACCCGAATAGTACAAAAACCCGTAAGCCCCCTGCCGAGACGCGATCAAACGGCTTTTCAGCCGCATAACCGGCGTTTTCCATAGCCTCAAGGTTCCCGTTAAGGATTTTCTCCACTGTCCAGCCGTTGTCTTTGAGAACCGCCTCCATATCATTGGCGTCGTTGAGGGTATTCCGCAAAGACCCGAAGCTGATATAATTCGCGTTCCCGATGACCAGCGCGTACTTCTCCTGCGGGAAAACCCCAACCGTACCGGCAAAAACCAAAATCAGCGCAACCAAAGTCCGCATATATTTCTCCTTAAAAGCGAGTATACG
>JAIRPH010000218.1 GCA_031257135.1 Spirochaetaceae bacterium | reverse complement strand
CTCCTCCGGGGGATGCGCCGGGGAACGGTTTCAGGCGGCGATGCCGAGGATACCCCGGAAGGGCTTTTAATCGCCGCTCATTCCGCTGAAATTTCGGCGGAACTGTAACGCGTTTTTTTTGCAAAGCGTTGCGGCGTCTTGACCGGTGAAGCGTTACAGCCGTAGACTGAGGTATGTTTTTTGAACTGACCGAAGCGCTCATCGACGGTATACTATTTGCGATGGAAGATCAGCAGTCTCATTCTCTGATTGACACCCAAAAGGGGCGGATAGTTAGGGAACGCCCGGCGGAGGGTGAGGCGGACCGATATATAGATATTCCCGAATGGGGTTCTTCCGATGGTTTTCGATTAATGGAACAGTTTACTGCGGGTTTTAGAAATCCGATAATCCAGCGGGAATTGACCGCGGCTTTAGACCGGGGGCGCGGGGTATTTCGGGCTTTTAAGGATGCGCTGAACCGCCATCCTGAAGCGGAAAAGCGGTGGTTTATCTTCAAAGAACGAGAGATGAAACGAGAAATTATCCGGTGGTACAATGCGCGGCGCGACGAATGGGGCATGAACCATATTGGAGCCGAGCCGGAAGAAACTGAGGATTTGGTGCTGGAGGATTTTACGTTCCAGAGTCCCGATCCGATAGATATTGTCCGGGCGCGGAAGATGCACGACCGGCTTCTCGGGGCGGAGGCGGTTCTGCCGGCTATGCCTGATGCGCCGCCCCGGGACATCAGGCTTGTCGCGAAAACCGGGAGCGGCGAGCTTGCGGGGTTTATCGGGGTTATCGGCGGCGGAGGCGTTCTGCACATAAACGCCTTAGAGGTGAAGCCCGAATTCCGAGGGCTTGGCATTGGGGAGGAGCTGTGTTCCCGGCTTCTGAACGGACTTAACCCCCATGAGGCGGCTTATATTACGGTGGATTTGCCGGCTGGGTCTGAGGGATTTTCGCCGGTATTGCTCCGGCAGGGTTTTACGCCGTTTGCGGTCCGCTATTACAAAAGTATGACCGCTTTACCAGATGCCGGTTATTCTCAGAATCGCGGCGATGAACAGTATGTTAAGCCCCAGTCCGGCAATCAGCAGGAGCCATGAAAGGATTTCCAATACATAGGCTTTTTGCGTATACCGCCGGGCTAAGGTTTCAGGATTTCCCGGAGCCGCGCCGAAAGGCGCGAACACGTCCGAAGGCTCCCGGGGAAATCCCGATTCTTGGAGGCTTCCGAACACATACCAGTCCTCTTTTTTCAGGTTTTCCTGTTTATCCGGGACAAGCAGAGGAATCTGCGTTTCCAGAACCGTATACCGCGCCGAGCCGTAGGATTCTCCGTTAGGAAGCTGTCCCTTGTATTTAAGGGGAAAATGCAGGATGTCCCGATAGACTCGGAATATCCGAGCCTGCCGCCACAACTGCTGATACCACAGCGTACAGACCACCCCCGGGGGCAGGATGGGAATAAGCGGAGTAAACAGGGCGATGCAAGCGGTAACCGCGGTAAGCCGGAAAACCGGTCTTGAAAGAAAATACATAGCCATAATTAGGTACGAAAACGCTCCGGCTATGAAGGAATAGGGGGTTATCGTATTCCAGTATTCGTTTTTATTCCGCCCCGCCCGGATGGTGCGGATAGGAAGAGACCGGTCGTTTCCGTCGTAAAAAATGATCAGCAAAGGGCAATCCTTAGCCGCGGCGAAAACCGGACGATCCGCTTGGCGGACCACTTTTCCGCCGACAAACACTTTGGCTCCCTCGGTGAGGGAAGAAACCCGATCCCACCGGATTTTTTCCGGGGCTTCTCCTCTGGGATCAAGCGTGGTTGTACGCTCTTCGCCTTCCGCCATAGGCAGGAGGTAGGTTTGCGCGCCCTCAAGGATAATCGGCACCGTTAAGGCTTCGCTCCTAATCCACAGGGTACGGTTATCGGTGGATTCAAAGCCCCCGATAAACCGGTATATTCCTCCCTCTTCAGGCAGAAGAACGTACGCGGCGTAATCCAGCATAGGCTTGAGGCAGAGATCGTTAAACCTCTGCCTGAATATCCGCCAATTATGGCGGCTTATAAAAGCCCCTGCAACCGGAACAAGCCCATACCAGAAAGCGGACATAGCAACGATAATAAGCAAGTCGGAAAAGCGCAGATTTTTTCCCTAGTTTCGTTTGGTATTTTCGGGATTGTATGATATATTGTTCTCTATGAGTAGTCAAGTCAATACGAATCCGGCTCTTCTTGTTGTAGGAGCCTTAGCCACCAATTGCTGGCTCTATTCTTTTGCCGGGGGCGACGCCGAGGCTGAGGGACCGTGGGAGCCTTACCGGGACAAGCTGTGCGTTCTGATAGACCCCGGCTCCGACGCGCCGGCGATTACCGCCCGGCTGGAACGGCTTCAGCGGTATCCCCGCTATATCCTGCTGACGCACGGCCATTTCGATCATGTAGCCGCGCTTGCCGGGGTGGTTTCTTATTACCATGAAACCTACGGATTGGCTCCTGACATCGGCATCCACAAGGACGATGCCGAATCTCTCGGTCCTAACTCGCTTGAGGTTCATCGGGAAAGTTTTATTGCCGCGGTAGGCAACGCGGCGTATGTGGAGGACTTGTGGGAGTCTCTGCCTTCTCCTACTCGGCTTTTCTCAGAGGGAGACAAGGTAGGTCCCTTTAGGGTATTGCATTTGCCGGGGCATAGCAAAGGTTCTGCCGGTTTTTACGATGAGTCCGGGGAGAAACTTTTCAGCGGAGATACCCTCTTTAATGGGGGCATCGGACGCACCGACCTTCCCGGGGGAGATTTTAAAACCCTCATGGCGAGCCTCAACCGGCTTTTTGCCATGAAGGGTGCGATTGCCATATATCCCGGTCACGGCTCGGCAACTACTATCAATGAAGAGCGGAGTCTGTATTAAATCCGCCCTTCTTCCTTAGCGGAAAATTCTCATGTGTTCTATTGGGGAACGATGCCGTAACTTAACCATCAGGGTCTGTTCCGCGGAGGAGTATGACCAGCCGGATGAGTTATATCGCTCAAAATCGGGAGCCGTCCGGTAATCTATTCCGTAAAGCTGTAGTTTGCTGGGCTGAGGGACTCCGCGGATCAGCATATAGTGGGTTTCGCCGACGGGAAAGGTTACGGCGATATCCACGACGTTGTTTTCTTCGGTTATGGCTAAGGCGGTTGCGGCGGTCCATCCCCATATATCCGCGCTGACCCTCACCGCATGAGGATAGCTTTCCCCGGCGTTCAGGACGCGGTACAGCCGAGCGGAGCTGAATCGAGGAGAATCGGCATCTTCCCGAAGATTGCCGTCTTCCCCGCGAAAGACTTTAGCGGCTACGGTTCCGGCATCATCGGCTAACCCCAAGGCGGAAAGAATCAGAGACCGCCCTATTGCGGACCACTCGATATTGCCCACATTCTCGGCGTAGTACATCAACGCTTTTCCCAGCCGCAGATTAAACTCAATGTCCGCGGTATCCTCAAAGAAAGTCAGTACGGCATCTCCGTCAGAAGTTTTATACAATCCCTCGGCAATAATAAGATAGACTCCAGCGGTATGAGGTTCAAAGGGATTCTCTTCCGTTGGCAGGCGCGCGTTTTCTAGGTCGCTTTGGTATCGGGTCCAATCGGCGTAGCCTTCCAGAATACCGGCGATACGCTCCGGCGACAGCTTATCAGGCGTCAGAGACTGAATCAACTGAGCCGCCTGAGCGATGGCATCCCAAGCTCCCCGGATGATCAAATACTCAAACACATGAGGCTCTTTCAAAAAGTCTAAGGAGCCTTCGGCAATCAGCCGGGCAAGCTCGCCTGCCGTATCCCGTTCAGCCGTTACCAGAGAGCGAAGTCCTTGGTCTAGTCTGCCCAGAAACACGCTGGACTCGTAAGTTCTCCGGTTTCCGTTCAAAAAAGCCGCAGGCACTGAAGAAACCGCGGTACTGTATGCGCCTCGGCTTACGGCTTCTCCGGTATAGGCAATAACCAAGTCCTCGTTGTTCGCGCTGGCGATATTTCTTCCCCAGATGCCGAAATTCTGCTCTCGCCATTGACTTAGGACTCGTTCATAGGTTTGTTTGTCATGGGCTTGGGGGATGATAAAATCTTTCGCGTTAAAGGTGAGTTCCTGCTCTTCAGGGACGGTCTTGTAAGAAATGGACGCCCCTTCCTGCTGAAGGATAAGGGCGTGTCGTTCCGCGTTCGTCACGTTTCTATCGAAACGGTATCTAACGCCGTCAGTTACCAGCATGAACTGTCCGTCTGCAAGCTCTTGCAGTTTTGCGGCTTTGATAGGCTTATAGGGAAGCTCTATCCGGGCAATTTCCGGCGGCAATACCGCGCTGATGGCGAGTTCCGGTTTTCCCCGGGTCTGTATAAGCGCGAATATCAGGTTTGTTCCGCCCGGAAACTCAAGGGTTATCGCTTCATTGCTTACCAGCATGGATTCCGGGAGGGTCGGCTCTTTTGTTCCGTCCGGTTTTACCTGCTTGAAGCCGTCGGCTTCGCCGTTTATGCTGAATTCCATGCCGCCGAAGACGACGGTCAAGGTTCCGGCAAGCTCATACTGGTTAGGATGCTCTTGAGAACGGTAATGTCCGGTTATTGAGATGCCTCCGACTTGTCTGGTAAAGTATCCCTTTTCAGCGAACTGAATGGCTCCAAGAAGCAATAGAACCCCGATATACACCGCAAGAAGCCCTAGAAACCGGGGCGTTATAGGTTTTTTCATCGCGTAAATCTTCCTTAAAAGTAGGTTAATTCTACCGATTATCGGTAGAATTAACAAGCGGTGAAAATCCGAAAAGCCCCGCGCGCATTACAGGGAGCGGACCAGCCTGAATCCTAGACTGTTGCCTTTATTCACCAGACTGAACCGCTTCCCGTAGCGGACAGCGGAACGCACGTTCCCGCCGCCGTAGTCCCACGAGCCGCCTCGGGCCACACGGGTATCTCCCTGAGCGGGACCTACGGGATTGGTCTGGGGGTGCAGATCGTACTCCCCATACCAATCCCAGCACCATTCCCAGATATTTCCGTGCATATCGTACAAGCCCCACGAGTTCGGCTCCTTCTGTCCTACCGGATGAGTAATGCCTCCGCTGTTTTTGTTATACCACCCAGCTTTATCGACGAAACACCCTGTGTAATAGGGCGACGCCGTTCCGGCGCGGCAGGCGTATTCCCACTCGGCTTCGGTGGGGAGGCGGTATCCGTTAGCCTGCCAATCGCAGTCCGCCGAGCCTCTGCTCTTGGTATACGCGGGCTTTAATTTATCTCGTTCACTGCGCCGGTTGCAATACTCGACTGCATCGTACCAGCTTACCTGCTCTACCGGCAGGTTAAATCCTCTAAAATGGCTCGGATTGGTTCCCATCAATTCCTGATACTCCTCCTGCGTCACCTCATATTTTCCCATGAAAAAGGAACGAACCGTAACGCGATGCTGTCCTTCGTCGATGCCTCTGCCATCCTCATATACAGGACTGCCCATCAAAAACGTCCCGGCAGGAATCCGCACAAACCCAGCAGGGGGAAGTTTCGATTGAAACTCTTCGATTGATGGAATACCAACTGGGGGGGGGGGGGGGGGGGGTAAAAAAGCCATCACCTGCAACTCGGTCCCGCAATAGGGCCCCACCATCCCGCCGATACGCAGAGGCGCCCCGCAGGTCAGGCACCCGGGAAAAACAGGCTTC
>JAIRPH010000200.1 GCA_031257135.1 Spirochaetaceae bacterium | reverse complement strand
ATCCGAGCCTTTTCCAGATACTTGTATAAGCCGTTAATGCCGGCGCCGGGGATTCCAAAGGCGGTCTCAATGCCTTCTTTTTCCAAAATCTTTACGATAACTTCCGATACGTTCATTCTATCTCCTTGCTATAAAAAATTCTAAAGATGGTACCGTTTTCGGGCATTGGAAAGATGAGCTTCCATCATTTCCCGTGCCTGTAGACTATTATGAGCAACAATGGCGGCGTAAATATCTTCATGTTCAAAATAAATATTCCGCAGGTCCTCCATTGTTACCATACCGCTTTTGCTGATAACTCCCAGCATTTTGCGGGAAGTAGCCAGCAGATTGTAAATCAGGGGATTTCGGGAACACCGAGCAACGGCCAGATGAAAATCGAGATCCAAATTAAGGAAGTCCTTAAAAGACGCCTCACCAAAGGCGATTTCCATTTTCCGGTTGATTTCCATCAATTCCCGTATTGCGGCGTCGTCAGCCCTTTGAGCCGCCAGCCGAGCGGAAACAGCCTCCAATTCATTGCGTACGTCAATAAGATGTTCAATGCTGTTCTCGCTAAGTAGCACAACCCAAGACATAACGGAATTAAAAAATCCCGTATTTTCCGAGGCGACAAAGGTGCCGTTCCCCGGTAAAATGGTGATAATCCCCAAACTGGACAATACCCGGAGCGCTTCCCTGATAGATGTCCGCCCCGCGCCGAAACGGGTGCTCAAAACCCGGTCCGGCGGCAGTTTTGACCCGGGACGCAGTTCTCCGCTCATAAGGGCTTCCATAAGATAATCGGAAATGCCCTGTACTAAGGCTTCACAGCCGCTGATTTTACGGGGCGGGATTTTCTGTTTCCGTTCATCCCGGTCAAGACTATCCCCCAAAAACAGCTCAATGTTTTTGGCGAAATTATCGGGTTCAACGAGAAAAACCGAATAATCCACCCACAGCTTTTGAGCGACCTGTTCAGCCAGTTCTGCAACTCCTACGGTGTTGCCGTTTTCAATATTGGAAAGCGTAGAAACGCTGATCAAAGATTTCCCATCCGGTCCCGTCAAATAGGTTTGGATGAAGGTTTGCTGTGAAATTTGCAATCGCCTTCGCAGGGTAAGCAGATTTTCCGCAATGTATCTAAGCTCCTGAGGAGCCGCTTCTTTTATCATACCAGCATTTCTACCATACAAACAATAAACGCCGAGGGCAAGCCCTAGAGCGCAACGTCCCGGTGACAGTCCTTGGAATAGATGTAGGTGAAGTTAGACCTTCCTACTCCATAAGCCGCTTGGGTTACATAGGGACCAAACCAGACAAAGTCTTCCTGCTTGATCATCCGCCATTCGTTGTCCAGTAAATAGCACCCCTCTCCTTCCAAGATGTATGCGCCATGTTCCTGAACGTGGGTTTCCACAAAGGGATGACAGCCCCCGGGCGCAAAAGAGAGGATGTGCATATTCATATCAAAGCCGATGTCCACCGGAAGCAGGTCCTTAATGAATACATTCGCCATACCGTCGTATTCCCGATAGGGAATCTCGTTTACGTTCCCGTAAACCGGAAACGCCTTATGCCCTTCAAGGGGTATGTACCGCTGTTTGTAGAGCAACGCCCGCATTTTAGCGTCTCCGGCGTTGCGGAATTCCAAGCCCGCCGGAGAGAACAGGTAGGCTCCCGGTTTACCTTGATAGGTCTTTCCCGCCGCGCTGAGGCTTCCCTCGCCTTCTATTATATAGATGAACGTCTCGATTCCCGGCTCGGCGCCGAAAATGTTCGTCGTACCGCCGTTTTTTTCAGCTTCTACCGCGTACTGAACAAAGCTCGCTCCCATCTTGGGGGAAGCGACTATGCTCACTCGGCATCCCTCGATTCCGGGGATTACGTTGTTCACCCGTCCTTCCGGCGGAATGACCGCGTAACAGCCGTGTTTAACCGCCGCGCGGGAAGCTAAAATATCCTTAGGATACCCCATACTAATCCTCCTTATTTCTTCGTATACAGAATAACCGCCAGGTATTCCAAATCCGTATCGCCGATATTTTCAATGGCATGAAAACATCCCTCCGCGCATTGGGTCATATCCCCGGGACCTAATTCAACGGTTGTACCGTTATCGTTAACCCGCGCCCGTCCTTTGAGGATGTAATAGGTCTCAAAGTCCCCGGCGTGAGTATGCTTACCAATGGAACCTCCGGGGGGAATGATGCTTACCCCGAAAAGCCTCCCGGTTCCATACAGTTCTGCGGATTCCAAAATGTTGACAATCCGTACGGTATCTTTGCCGCCTTTCAGATTCGGTTCCAGTTTGACCGACAACTCCTTGCTTCGTTTAACCATCCTAAAAACTTCCTCCGTTAAGATCGTTTTTATTGCATATCTAGGATCAAATCATAGACAAGAACCACTGCCTTCGCAATATCCCGATATTCCGTCCATTCTACCGGGCAATGACTGCGTCCATCTTTACTGGGAACAAAAACCATCACTGTGTCCAGGACCTGCCCTATAGCCAAAGCGTCGTGACCCGCGCCGGAAAGCATCCGCCGATAGCTGTAACCTCGGTCCTTGCAGAATCGTTCCAGTTTAGCCAGCATAGCTTCGTTGAGCTGTACCGGAGTAATGGTCAGCTTATTGTCCATTCGATAGGAGGCGCCGTTCCGGGCGCACGCTTTATCAAGTTCCGTCCGGATGTTGGCGGCAATCTCCTCGATATTAGCGTTGTTAGAGGAACGGATGTCCACGGAAAACTGTACCTCTTCGGCGACGATATTCATGCCTCCGGGGAGAACCTTTATAAAGCCGGTGGTTGCTACCGTGCCTTCTCCCTTTTCCCTAGCCCAGTCCGGGATTTTCGAGATCGCCTTCGCCGCGGCTTCCACCGCGTCGATCCGCATATCCATCGGGGTTGTGCCGGCGTGATCCGATCTTCCCTGAACCGTGACGATGTACCGCTGGATGCCGACGATACACTCCACCAGCCCGATTTCGTTACGGCTCTGATACAGCACCGGTCCCTGCTCAATATGAGTCTCGATAAAGGCTTTGATGGAACTCAAATCCCATGCCGCCTTGGGCAAATCTTCGGGAACCAAGTTGTAGTCCTTCATGGCGGCGTAGACGGAAACCCCGTCCTTATCTTTATACCGGTGAAGGTCTTCCTGACTGACCTGACCGAGGATCGCCTTAGAGCCGAAATAACCGGTGCCGAATCGCATCCCTTCTTCGTCGCAGAAGGCGACGACTATTAGATTGCGTCTCAGGTCCGCGCCCTTCTCCCGCGCCAGCCGGGCGATTTCTATCCCCGTCATAATCCCCGCGAGTCCGTCAAAGTCTCCGTCGTTGGTTACCGTATCAAAGTGAGAACCGATTACCAATGCCGGCAAAGCAGGTTCCGCTCCCTCCAGAAGACCGATGATGTTTCCCGCTTCATCCTCCCGAACCGTGAGACCCGCTTCCGTCATCATTGCCCGGATGCGGTTCGCCGCGGATCGAGCCTCTTTGGTGAAGGGAAGCCGAGTAGTGCCTGCCCCAGGAGTGGCAGTATACTCATGCAGGGCTTCCAAATTTTTCTGTAGATTTCCCGCTATTCGCGCTATATCCATGTAATGCTCCTTTATAATTACCCTTGGACGTACTCAACGATCTTCGCGCCGTTGTACACGTCTCGGTCTAATTCGCCCATCTTGTCTGAAACCATCATCGCGATAAGCACATCTACGTCCACGTTCATAATGGTCCTGAACATACCGGAAAACCAATCAATACCTATGAGAATGGCAATACTCTCCAGAGGCAGTCCCAAAGAAGACGCCAAGAACGTATAGGTAACAACCATGCCTCCGGGGACCACGATGGTTCCCATACACATCAGGATAGACAGGAGAATCGCCATAGCCAACTGATACGGTCCAAGCGTAACGCCGGTAGCCTGACTGATGAATAGAATCGCCAGCACATAACACTGTACCGCGCCGTTACTGTTCATAGACATGGTGATAGGTCCGGTAAAGTCGGCTACTCGGCGGCTTACTCCGAATTTAGTAACCGAATCTTCCATTTTGGTGGGAAGACATATAGCCGACGAAGTGGTCGTCAACGCCATAATGGACATTTTGGCGAATTTTTCAGGCATTTTAAAAGGATTAACCTTGCAAAGAGCCCCGACCATAGGTCCATAGATCAGAAATTGGATGAGATCCCCGATTAACAACGCCCCTAAGAACTTCCCCATAGGGATAACCACCTTGAACCCAACGGCTCCTGAAACATTTGCCAGAAGACAGAAGATGCCGACTGGAGCCATATTCATAACAATCTTGATAATGTTCATAATGATTCCGTTGATCCCTTCCATTACCTCAAGGATGACCTTTTTGCCGGAAACTCTAATATAAGCGCCCATAGACACGCCGAAAAAAATAGAGAAAAGAATACACGGAATCATAGTCCCGGCGGACATAGATGCAATGACATTGACAGGAACAAAGCCCAATAATGTTTCCTGAAGAGAACCTTGAGCCGCAGGAGCTTTAATGTCCGACGAGTCGGCTACGGTTATTCCGTCTCCGGGTCTGATAATAGTCCCCAAAGCAAGCCCCAGAAACGCGGATACCACCGTAAAACAGATGATCCACTTGAAGGTGTGAAACCCCATCTTACCCGCGCCTATGTCCATTTTACCTACCGCCGTGGTTATCGAAGTCATAACGAGAAGGACCACTGACATCTGGATCAGCCGGATAAAGATGTCTCCGATAAATTTCAGGTTTGCCGCAAAAGGACCGGCAAAAGACCCGAATACAATTCCCCCGACGGTTCCAATGAGGATCAGGGTTGTTGGGGAAAGCCCTTTTTTTGTTTTATCCACTGACATAGCTACACTCCTTACTCAAAGATGTTATTAAAAATAGACCGTCATACCGGTCTATTTTTAATAATTTATTGTCCCATAGGTCTTAAAAAAACGCAAGCAAAATTTTTAATTTTTTTAATTTTTTTAAATTGTCAAAATTCTTAACAATGCAAGTTCAAGCCGTACCGCTTTGCCGCCGTAAATGCAGAAATCCTGTATCTTGCGTATATCGCATATAGGGTATATCATAAACCCGTATGATGCAGAGAACCTTTCGGGACATCCTAAACCGGCTCATACAAGAACGAGGAACCGCCGTTTTCGAAAACGGCGCCGCCTGTAAAGCGCTGTTGCAGGATTATGCGAAGGGTACCTATAAGCGGGAAATCCGGCTGTTTCTCCAGTGTCTTGAAGCGGGGTATCATAGAAAGCTCCTCAAGGCGGCGGACGCGGATATGACGCGGCGGCTCTTGATGAGATCCTTGCAGGAGGATTACGGTATCGCTGGGGAAATCGCCGAAGAAACGATAACCACCTTGGCGGACTGCCTTGAAACCCGGGATTCTCCTGAAGAACAGATCGCCCGCCTGACGGGGCAATGCGCTCATGGGGATTACCGGGCTAAGTATGAACTCGGCTGTCTTCTGTACAAGCTGAAACGATACGAAGAGTCGGCCGATTGGTTTGAAAAAGCCGCCCGCCAATGTATAACCCTCTATGAAACCCGGGAACCTCCTCAAAAAATCCGATCCGAAGCCGCGCGCGATCATCAATTCCTCAGAATAGAGGGAGAAACCTTCCTGATGGGCAGTCCTGATACGGAACTGAACCGCTCGATTGATGAAATTCCCCATCAGGTAACGGTAAAAGGCTTCTTTATAGGAAAATATGAGGTAACTCAGCGGGAATATGAGACGATTATGGGAACAAACCCAAGTGTTTTTAAAGGACCAGACCTGCCGGTGGAACAGGTGAGCTGGTTTGACGCGGTAGCCTACTGCAACGCTCTGAGTATTTTGGAGGGTCTTACCCCGGCGTACCGGATAAACGGGGATCAGGTGATATGGAACCGGGAGTCTACGGGCTACCGCCTCCCGACAGAGGCGGAATGGGAATACGCCTGCCGCGCCGGAACCGGAACGCCCTTTTCCACCGGAACGCGGATCGCGGCGGATCAGGCGAACTACAACGG
>JAIRPH010000199.1 GCA_031257135.1 Spirochaetaceae bacterium | reverse complement strand
GACTATGCGTTTTCGTCCTGCGGCAGACTTACGAGCATAGCGATTCCCGCTTCGGTGAAGTCTATCGGGACAGGCGCGTTTGAGGAATGTAACAAACTGAAGAGCGTAACTCTTTCCCGACGGACACAGGTTGCAAACAATGCGTTTCCCGCCAGCGCGCAGATACGTTATAGCGACTAGGGGAATATTGGGCGGTTTCGGGCGGGGTTATTCGACTTTGAAGCGGGAAACTTCCCGCACGAGGGTGTCGATGTTTGCCTTATTCTCCGCGGTGATGCTGTTGACCCGGGTTACCGCGTCGTTGATGTGATCCACCTGCGACGTAACTTCGCTGACGCCTTTTGTGAGTTCCTGCGTCGCTTTATCCAGAGCGCCGCTTTCCTGAATTACATTTTTACTGCGCTGGTGCATTTCTTGGGAACTCTCTTTGACCTTTGCGGTGATGCTGTTGAGTTGAGCTATGGCTTCAAGAATCTGCCGGCTTCCGGTTTCCTGTTCTTCCATTGCGCTTCGGATGTTTCCCTCCTGATCGGATACGATTTTCACTTCCGCGTCAATAGCCTCAAACTTCTGGATTACCGTGTCGGTAGACTGGGTTATCTTGTCAATGGAATCTTTGATTTTGTTGAGAACCGCGGATATGGTTTTGGACTGTTCTCCTGAACTTTCCGCGAGTTTTCTGATTTCGTCGGCTACGACTGCGAAGCCTTTTCCGGCGGAGCCTGCGTGAGCGGCTTCGATGGCGGCGTTCATCGAGAGCAGATTTGTTTGTCCTGCGATGCTTTCCATTACCTGATTTATTTCGAGGAGTCCTGCGGACTCTTTGGCGATTTTTTGGATATCTTCCGCGACGGTCTGGAGTCCTGAACGTCCTATTTCAGAGGCTCCGGCGAGGCTTGTCACGTTTGCGGCGTTGCCGATAAGGGTTTGCGCGACGGCGTTGATGTTGGCTACCATTTCCTCGATGCCCGCGGAGGATTGAGAAACGCTCTGCGCCTGCTGATCGATATACTCGTTCAGCGCAGTGATGCTGTCGATGATAGAATCCATGGTGCTGTTATTTTCTTCTACGCTTTTCGACTGATGAGCGGACTGCTGTTTAATGCCTTGAATACTGAGGATGATGTTATGAACGGCTTTTGAGGTTTCCTCCATATTTGAGGAAAGTTCGTCTCCGGTTTCGGCGAGCGCGGCGGCTTGTTCTTTTATGATTTCGATAAGGTTTCTCATTTTTTCGAGGGTGAGATTGAAGTAGTGCGCCATCGCGGCGATTTCGTCTCTGCCGGAAACGTTGAGGCGTTTGGTGAGGTCTCCTTCGCCTTCCGAGATGTCCCGAAGCATGGATGCCATAACTCGGATTGGTTTGAGCAGTATCTGTCTGCATACGAGCAAGGTAAGAATTACCGAGATGAAAAAAATAACCGCCGCAACCGAACTGATTTTGGCGATATGACTGCCGCTGTTTCGGTCGATTTCCTGCTGGATGGCGGTCATTTCGGCGCCGATGAAGAGGATGCCGATGACGTTTTTCCGGGCATCGAAAATAGGCTGGTACGCGCTGAGGTATTCTTTGCCGAGGATCATGGCTCTGCCGACGTAGGTCTGACCCGCGGTTACCGGCGCGTACGCCGCGCTCCCGGAGCCGAGAAACGTATTGATCACCCGGTTTCCCGAAGCGTCGATAATGTTCGTGCTGATTCTGCGGTAATCGTTGTTTTCTTTTACGAATATGGTAGCCGCCGCGCCGAGCATCGCGGAAACTTTGTCCACAATGACGTAGCGTTCATTGAGGGCAATCCCGTTTTCCCCGAGGAGCGTTCCGTTTTCAACGCTGACCTGTCCGTATTCGGCTTTGAAGAGTTCGTCAAAAGAAGCGATGTACCCTTTAAGCGCGTCTTGACCCATTTTCAGAATAATTTCGGAACTTAACGAGCGCATACCGAAGACGCTCATAATCACAAGCGTTAGAATAGACAGTATCACAAACAGCGAAGATAATCCGACAATCTTGGCTAATAAGCCGTGTCCGGTATCTTGCATCTTCTGACGGTTCGGAACCGCGGCAGGATTATTCATCGAAAGCTCCTTTCTCTAGGCAAGAATTAAACATTATATAATTTCTCATTTCTTTCAGATTAAAACAAACCTACGCCCGGCGTCAAGGTTGCGGCGTTTCAAAAACGCTACGCCTCCTCTTAGAAAAAAATACAGGCGTCCCGGAAAACGCCCGGGACGCCTCGGCGGAAAGACGGAGCTACAGAAGAATAGCCCGCGAAACCTCTACCGGAAACACCCCGAACAGTCTGTCCAACGGCGAATCCGCGGTATAGGAGGTTCCCGCGGTTTTATTGTAGATGTTCACCACGGTTTCCAGCTCGTCCCGGGTTTTCGCGTAGACCGCGGAGGAGTAAGCCGCCCGAAACAGCCCTTTTTCAGCCAATTCTTTGGTTGAAAGCGCGCCGTATCTCTGTTTGGCTTGGCTGTCCACCACCGCCGCGGGACCGTCGTAGCCTATGGTAAAGACAAAGTTTTCCCTAGACAGCATAGCCTATCCTTTTAATTGGGGGAAAATTCGTCTTTCCCGACTCCGCAGAGGGGACACACCCAGTCCGCAGGAAGGTCCGCAAAGGGAGTTCCGGGTTTAATCCCAGCATTAGGATCGCCCTTTGCCGGATCATAGATATGACCGCAGGTATTACAAATATACATACACACACCCGATTTATTGACGTCAACTGCCGTTGACCGCAAGCCCGAAATCATTGGACCTGCTCAGTTTCTACAAACGCGCCGGAATACCGCGCGTTGCCCGAATATTCACGTAAAGAAAGATAGATAAAAACCCCCTCAGCGTCAAGGACTATAAAAACGATCCTAGCAGATATTTACGAAAAATTCGGGACGCCAAGAGCAAAACCGCCCCGGCAATGATAAAGGGTCTATGAAACGCTCTGGTCCGGGTAACGATTCCTGAACGGACTATGGTCATTTCGCCGGCGTCGATTCGGGCGAAGGCGTGCGCGAAAGCCTCCGCAGAAGGCGCGGAAAGATAATAGCCTTCTCCCTTCCGGGCTACGGCTCTAAGGCTCTCTGAATCAAACCGGGAATCGAAGATGCCGACCTTCCGTACTTTGGTAAGCGGATCGACGTAATCGATGGGAACTTCCCCGCCGCTTCCGACGCCTACAACCCACAAAGAAACCCCCAGTTTCGGCAGAGTTTCCGCGGCCGTTTCAGGATGAACCGCTCCCGCGTTGTTTTCTCCGTCGGTAATCAGAACCGCCGCCTTTCGGGGAGCCTGAGACTTCCCAATATGAAGCGCGGCTACCGCCAGCCCCATCCCCAAAGCCGTTCCGTCTCCCAACTCGCCGATGTTCAGCGAGTCAAGCCGAGCGTACAGACTCTGACGATCAACCGTAGGCGGCAAAAGCAGAGCCGCATCCTTTCCCACCCCAACAAGCCCCACCGCGTCAGCCGGACGATTAGCCGCAAAATCCCGAACCAGCTCCCGGGCAAGATTAAACCGGCTCCGGCTCCCCATGTCCAGAGCCGCCATGCTGGGGCTTATGTCCAGCACAAAAAGAATATCCGCCCCACGATTAAGCCATACCGTCTCGGTGGATATAAAAAAAGGACCAGCCGCGGCAACGCACAACAGAAAAACCCCGATAAGCTCAAAGACTTGAACGGCTTTTATCAGCGCGGTTATCTTCATCGGCGGCTTGAACGAAACGCCCCCCGGCGGACCCAGCGGAACAAACGCGCTTCTGGCGTCTTTGAAGTACGGAGCCGCGGCAATAATCAGCAATACCGCCAATCCGCCGAAAACCGCCAGCACAGGATGCTCAAACCATATACTCAATCTTCCCTCCGGTTCAGCGCGTCAACAAACCGCTCCATCTCATCGAGAACGCTCAACAGTTCATGGCGAGCCATCCTGACCCCGCTGAAACGCAGAATATCGCACCGGCGGAACAGCCCGCAGAGATAGTCCCCGGACAAAACCGGCGATTCCGGTTCCGCCCCAAACAGCGGCGATAAACCCATGAATTCCCCTGCCGCTAAAGCGTGACAGTATACGCCGGTAAAAACCGTCAAGAACGTCCTAAACCCGAACCAAGCATCGCTGAGAGCCTTCGCCTCCTTAAAACCCTCCGCCGTAGGCTCTGCAAGGTCTTTCCGCAGATTACGCAGAGTCTTCCTCATGCCCCTGAGAAGCCGCCGCCGCCTGAACCCAGCCAACAACCCGGCAAGTCTGGTTCTCCCCCAAAAGCGCGCCCCAAGCCCCAGCAGAATCAGGAAGAAAAGCAAACCCGTCGTCCCGTATACCAGCAGACTCGTCCCCGGAACCGTCACCGGCGGCGCAGGCGGACCCAGAACTAAGGCGTCTCCCGTGAGAATCGAGGCAATCTGCGCCGTAACGCCTTTGGAAAAATGCAGAATAGACCCGCCTGAAGGAATCGCCAAAGCCGGAAGAGCCAAAGACCCCGGCGCAAAAGCGGTAAAATCAATGAGGAGCCTCGGAGAGCCGCCGGAGGCGCGGCGTTCCAATTCAATCCGATGAATAACGAGTTCCCCCGGAGGCGGGAGTTCTTCAGGCTTCGCGAGGATAACCGGCTCAACATTGCTGAAAGCCGTCCCTAAGGGTATTACCAATCGGGCTTTATCCCCTACGAACACGGTTTGGGGTATAAGATAGGGCGTCTCCGATTCCTGTCCCCTTCCGCTGTAGAGGATCAGCGTAGCAAATATAAAGAAAAAAGCGGTTCTTAAAGCCGTTTTGGTCCTCCTCGGCTTCCGAAGAAACGAATCAGCCTTCCCGGGACGTCATCGTCGGTAGAGATGTCCAGCAACGACGCGCCGAACCGGCGGCAAATTCCCTGCCACGCGCCGAACCGTTCCTTGTGCCACTCAGCCCAAGCGGAACGGAACGACGAAAACCCCGTCGGACAGGAGTATTTGATGCCCGTCTCAGGGTCTTCCATAGGGATAAGCCCTACATCCATCATCGCCATATCCAGCCCGTCCCGAACCCTGACGGCGATAACGTCGTGCTTCCGGCAGAGCAGTCCTAACTCCTGTTCCCAATTAACGCTGAGAAAGTCGGAAATCACCGCCACCAGACTGCGGCGTTTGAGCAGTCTTCCCTGTCCTATAAGCGCGCCTCCTAAATTACTGCCTTTTCCGCCGGGCGACGCCGAGAGCGCGCCGCTTATCACCGCCATAATATGAGACCGCCCTTTCCGGGGCGGAAAAACCTTGCCGATTTCTTGGTCAAAAAACATCGCCCCTACCCGCTGTCCCGCCCGTTCCGCGGAAAACGCAATAAGCGCGGCCGCCAAAAGAGCCTGATCAAAACGAGTCCTCTGCCCGCCGCCGCAATACATCGAAGCGGAACAGTCTAAGACGATTGCTACCGTCATCTCCCGCTCTTCCCGGTACACTTTTACATAAGGCGTCCCGAAACGCGCGCTCACGTTCCAGTCGATAGACCGGACATCATCGCCCCGCTCATAATGGCGCACCTCGTCGGCTTCGATTCCTTGCCCCTTGAAGACCGAACGGAAATCCCCAGCCAGCAGACTTTCCGCCAAATCAGCGGCAATAAGAGGAAACGTCGTGATTTTCTGCAACAGCTCGTACCGATCCATTATGAATAACAGAATACCGCAAAAATAACGATAGGAAAAGCCTCTAAACCCTGCGCCGACGGTTCACAGCTCAGGCTTAACGCCCAGTATATCGGCGGCGTAAGCAAACCGGATGTCCCGCCAGCTTGGACTTACGCGTCCAGTCGGCCGGGACTTATGAGTCCAGCAGGTACGGACTTACGCGTCCAGCAGGTCGGGACTACTAAGCCAGAGGAGGCGGGAACCAAAGCCGGCAGAGTAGAGACCCTCTACCCTACGCGTCAGAGACCCTCTAACGCGGCGGTTAGAGATCATCTAACGCGTAGGGTAGAAAGCCTCTAACGCGCTGATTAGAGATCATCTAACGCGCCGATTAAAAATCTTTTCTTGCTGGGGTTTCGAGCGGCGCGCCTCGCGGACTAGGCGGCAGGCTGACGGCTCACCCGCTCGATTACCGGGCGTCGGCGTTGTTTGCAGGCTTTGCGGGAAATTCCAATGGAAACCTTGCGCGTTTTTTGCTATACTTTAGAAAGAACGATCAAGGAGAAACCGTGCGCTACGATCAAACGCTACTGTATGAGAAAGGCTATACGATTACTGTAAACAATCCTGGGACGCCCCTGTATTACTATTTTGATTACGACAGCCGTTCTCATCATGTTAATATGGATTTTCATTATGCTTGACGAATAGCGGACATATTAATGACTCGGATACGCAACGCCCAGCAGTACCTATTGGGAACCTCCATGAAAATTTCCGAAATAGCCGAACAATGCGGATTTACCAGCTTTTCCCAATTCAACCGGGTTTTCCACAAATTCTGCCGAATCTCGCCGTCCCGGTTCCGGGCGGAACATCGGAACGCCTCTTACAACGCGTGAAAACTATAAGGAGAACTATCATGGCGCAAGAGAAAATTATTATCCGTCAAGCGATCCTCCAGGATTTGCCCTACCTTTACGAAATCAGCCTTAAAACCGCGGACTCAGGCGCGGACGCTCGCGCGCTTTTTAACGATCCTTACGCGGTAGGGCAGTATTACGCCGCACCCTACCTAATCTATCCCGAGGGGATATGTTTCGTGGCGGAGCAGGAGTTTCTGCCCCGGGGCTACATTGTCTCCGTCCCCAATACAGCCGCCTTTAACCGCTGGATGGAGGAAGTGTGGCTTCCGCCCCTGCGACGGCGGTATCCTCAGCCTTTCCCGCCTGCGAAGAGCCGCTCCGAAGAGGAAAGACGGATTCTAGCCTGTTTCCATGAGACCCTCCCCGCGATTGATCCCTGGCCGGAGTACCCCGCCGAACTCCACATAAACCTTCTCCCTGAAATTCAGAGGCGGAACTTGGGACGCGCTCTCATGGAGACCCTGTGCGCGGCGTTGTCCCGGCAAGGCGTCCCCGGGGTCAGACTGGGAGTCGGCGCGCGAAACGCCGGAGGCATCGCCTTTTACCGAAAGGTCGGCTTTATCACCCTGCGGAAAGAAGCATGGGGCTTCGTCATGGGGAAACGCTTGCAGTCCTCAGCGCACGCGGACTAAAACCCGGCAGTACCGCAACCGCAAGCATACAAGCCGGTTATGCACCGGTTTTCTTGCGTAATAATAATCTTATCGCCTTTACCGCTTTTTCGCCTAATATCTTTTTTATTATTTTCTTTATATATAATTTACCGCGTGTTTTTACCGGTACCGATCTATACAGATTAATAACACGTAGCCGGGCGGTAAACTGGGGCAGTAAATCTTTATACGCATCATTCGCGTTAATCTCACTTATGCCGTATTGCAGTAGTCCATTCACATATTCTATATACAGAGAAAACGCATCCAAATCTATATTATGTATTACCTCATCCGCTATTTTCAGATATGATTCCAAACTGGGATATTTATTCGGATCGGTCATTATCGAACCTTCAACAATATATCTGATATAACAAACTTCATTGCTGAACGCCATGGCGCGTATCTTCTTGAACGCCGTAAACAGCCAATGATTGTCTTCATGTATCAGCCGCGGCATAAAATACAATCCGTTTCTCAGTATAAAATCACGGCGAATAAGTTTATTTACGGAATTTATTGGAATGTTCAAAAAGTTTTTCTTTATCCACAGTTTCTTCCCGATGAACTCAGGAAAACCCTTCCCTGAAATGTCATAACCATCGATTTCAACTTCAGGACTCCGTCTCATATTCCCCTGTATTATATCCGCCATCTGGTATTTCTTCGCTAACGCGGCTAATACTTCTATACAATGTTCCGTGATCTCATCGTCGGCATCCAGAAAATAGATATACTCACCACGCGCCGCTTGTATCCCACTGTTCCGCGCCTCGGACAGTCCGCGGTTTTCCGTATGTTTGATTATTTTTAGTTCAAACGCTCCGGCATAAGCTTTCACCAGACCATCGATTATCTCGCCCGACCTGTCCGTTGAGCAATCCTCTACAAAAATACATTCTATCTTCTTATACCGTTGCCTCGCAATCGAATTAAAGCATCTTTCTATATACGCTTCTTTGTTATACACCGGCACAATAATTGATACCGTATCCATACCGTTTTCGCAAACACTGACGCAGGACGTGCCGGATACCGCCAATAAAGAGGCGTAGTCATTGGATACCGTATTGTTTATCGTGTACTCAAGCGTATACTTGTTAAAGTTATACTTTTCCAATAACGCCTGAAACTCGCTGTAATTCCATTCTCGCACGTGCGCTCTGTTCAACGGCGGACCCATATCATATATACCCCGCGTGTTATCCCGCTCAGGCGTCGATAGTACTACCGCTATGCTTTTATACGAAATTGCGGAAAGCCATCGCAACGCGTTATCGGGAAACACCAAGTGTTCCACGACATCGGAACATATCACTACCGATTTTTCTATGACGCCGCCGTCTATCAATGGTATATCTTTCTCAAGATTCGCCGTTACAAATTGATAAAGACTAACATTCCGTTTTATCAATTCCTCGTTCTGCCCGTGATCAACCGCGATTATTTTAAACTCTTTTTCAAACTTTTGTAACTTGAGCCCGTTCCCGCTTCCAATGTCTATGATGTACTGACAGTTATGCTTTCGGGCAATAGCATACGCCTTTTCATATACCTCAGGCTGATAGATAATTCCAGTGTCTGTATCGGTAAAGTAACGCGGAAGCATATTCGCCTTATACCCTTCCTTTATGCAATAGTTCTCGCTTTTTTTTGCAGAAGTGTAGGGCATTACCGCTTTGGGCGATGTGTTTACCTTGTGGAAGATTTTCACAGCTCCGCCCTCCAAAACGTTTGTTTTGAGGGATTAGGGCTGAAAGGGAATCTAGTGATACTACGACTAGGACGTGGAGACAGCTCCGGCCGAGTAATGAGTAATGAGTAATGAGTAATGAGTAATGAGTAATGAGTAATGAGTAATGAGTAATGAGTAATGAGTAATGAGTAATGAGTAATGATGTTCGGGATTTTTCGTTTTCATCACCTTTTTACCGTATCTTCAAGATTACTTTTCCGCTTCGCGGAGAAAGATAAATAAAATATATCAAAAAGCAAAAAAAACGTCAAGGAATTTTTTCTTTTTTTAAACAAAGAAAAGCAAGCTCGGACTTTGAGAAAAAAGAAAAAGATCAGCGGGCTTCGGTGAAGGCTCTATCGGCTTGAGCGGAAAACCACTGGATAAGCGCGTCGATTCGGGAAGAAAAGGACTTGCCGACCTGCTGGTTTATCCCGGGAAGAGAAGCCGCTTTCGCCATAGAAGCCGCGTAAATCAGCAGATAATCTTCCGAGTCGATAACGGCAATCACTGACCGCAGATTATCCCGACCAACCGCAGTAATAATTCCTAAAGTAAGGGGCGTGTAATTTTGCTGAACAAATACCAGAGCCTCCGGCTGGGCGTAATACGTGTACCGGTAGATGTTGTCCCCAAAGGTGAGGTCCTTCTGCCGGACATAAAGCGAAACTTCCTGCGGAGGCTGTCCGTAAACCGGATCCGGCAGAGGGCGTTTCGAGTCCGGACCGTCAATTACCGCGGAAATCTCGTACAAAGTCCGCATAGCTTTACGGCTGTTCGAGTAATACTGAATCCCCGTGAGACTGCTCAGAGCAAGGGCGTTATTGAACAGCCGGCGGCGTTCTCCGGCGTTCCAATTCGGCTTTTCCGCGTCGGGACCTTTTTTATAGAGATACAAGGTTTCTACAAAAAGACTCGGCTCAATCTGCTTCATAAGGCGGTCCGTGAGGCTTTGGGCAAAAGCGTATTCCGGAACCAGCCGAGGGACCGGATTTTTAAATTGCGCTTCCATGAGGGTCCCCTGACTCAAAAGGACGGTCCGATGTTCCGCAGAAAGCAGTTTAGTCAGAGGAAGCCCAAAAGCCTGGGCCGGCAGAAAAAATAGCCAAAAATATAAAAGATACTTCATTCCTGTTAGGATTAAGAATTTCTAAAAAAATAAAAATCCTAATCCTTTTCCTCTTTTGGGTCAGCCTCTGCCGCCCCGGTAGTATATTCGGACCTGCTTGTAGACCCCTTCGCCTTCGCTTTTAGTTTCGACGTCGGAAATGTCATTTAAGGTGGTGTGGATTAGTCTGCGGTCGAAGGGGTTCATTGGTTCGAGCAGGTAGGACCCTCGGCTTTCCCGGACCCGGTCTGCTACCGTGTAGGCGAGGCGGACCAGGGATTCTTCCCGGCGGATCCGGTAATTTTCGCTGTCGAGGATGATCCGCAGGTCTTCCCGGCCGAGTCGGCCGGCGTAGATGTTCGCCAAAAGCTGGATGGCGTCCAAGTTTTTTCCCTTTTTTCCGATGAGGATCGGGGAAAATTCCGACTCGATTTTGAAGCCGATTTTGCGGTCCTCCCGAAACAAAACTGATATGGTCCCCGCATAGCCCATCCGATGAATGAGACCCTCCAAAAAATCGATGAGCTTCTGTTCAAACTCATTTTGCGCCCCCGGATCGGCGAAGGCGGGTCCAAGAGCCGGAATAGACGCCGCCGGACTAGGTACTGCCGGCTCTTCCGCCGGAGGCGTTCCGGTCTGCTGATTCGTATGGACATTAATCTTGACGTAGCCTTTCGCAAAAAGGCCGGGCCGTTTGGTCTCCAGAATTTCCACGTCAAAGGCGTCTTTTTCAAGCCCTAAGGCTTCGGCCGCCCGATCAATCGCTTCTTTTTCGGTACGGCCCTCAAATTCATATATCATATATGCTCCTCGTAAAAAAAAATCGGTTTGGGAAACGGCGGATTACCGTTTCTTTTTCTTTTTTGGGGGCGCAATTACCGGTTCTTTTGGGACCGGGATCATCCCCGCCCGTTTTTGGGCAATATACTTGTTAATGATAATCTGCTGTCCTAAAGACAATATATTCGACATGATCCAATAGAGCAATAAGCCCGAGGGCACGTTATACAGCACGAAAAAGAAGATAATCGGCATTGCGTAGAACATCATCTTCATCTGCGCGTTGCCCTGCTGGTCCGGGGTTTGGGTCACCTTGCCGAAAAGCAACTGGGACCCGACGTAAATAAAGGGCAACAGCCGGATGTCGCTCCAGCCTAAGAGGGGAAGCCGGA
Source organism: Spirochaetaceae bacterium (assembly GCA_031257135.1). Lineage (GTDB taxonomy): Bacteria > Spirochaetota > Spirochaetia > Treponematales > Breznakiellaceae > JAITHW01. The sequence continues at coordinate 2,926 of JAIRPH010000199.1, read as the reverse complement.
CCGGGGAAAAGTTAAAGACCGATTCCGGCAGGGAAAGGTCCGGAATCCAGCCCGGAATAAACATCGCCCCCCGGAGATCAAAGTGGTTGTTAAAGAGATTGTACATCGCGATGAATATAGGGAATTGAAGCAATAAAGGAAGACAGCCCGCAAGGGGATTATAGCCCTCTTTTTTATAAAATTCCGCCACTTCCATCTGCATTTTCTGGGGATTATCCTTATATTTTTCCTGAATTTCCTTAATTTTCGGCGCGAGGGTTTGCATCCGCAGGGTCGATTCGGAACTTTTCTTGGTCAACGGGAACAGTAAAATCTTCACCAGCAGGGTCAGGAAAATAATCGCGATCCCGTAATTCGGGGCGATTCGGTAAAATAAAGTCAAAATCCACTTCAACAGATTTTCAAGGGGCGTCAAAATGCCGCTCGTGTTGGCGACTTTGATCAATTCCATATCCCGAAGGTTAAACGCGTTATTGCCGGTATTGTACATTCCGAGATTTGCCTGATTTTTCGGGCCCAAATAGAAACGGTAGGTGTCCTCGGTTCGGCCGTTTACCCCGGGCCGGGTCAGGTAGAGCCGGGACGCCGAGGCAAGCCCCGGCTCAGGTTTGGCGGAAAAAATTAATTCGTACTGGTTTGCGTAAGGAATCGCTATAAAGGCAAAATATTTTCCTGCAATCGCCGCCCAAGACGGATGATTCACAATGGGATTTTCGGATGCTTTTTCCTGTTTCTGCTTCCCGTTGGTGAAGGTGTAGTAATTTCGGTATTCGTACTGATCGAGTTTTTCGAATTTCGGACCAATCTGGGGACCAAAACCTAAGGTGTAGGCCACCCCGGAAAAGTTAAAAGCCGATACCGAATGTCCGCCGTCTAAGGTTAGGGTCAGCTCAAACATATACTCATTCGGTTTAAAGTCGTACCGTTTGGTGAGCCGGAAGGTTCCGCCTTCGGGCATGGTGAAATCCCGGTAAAACTCGACCGAATACTCGGAAAGCCGGTTGACGTAAAACCGAGAGCGAACAGGCTGGACATTCATAGGTCCAAAAGCTACGGTGAAGGCATGGGCTTCCTGATTTCCCGAAAGAATCATCTCCACCTGATCATTCCCGTCTTGATGATCCTTTAATTTAAAGGAAGTAATATCTCCGCCGGCGTTGCTCAAAAGTACGGTGAGCAGGGGGGTGTTTATGGCGACGGTCTGCTCCGGGACCGGCTCTTCGACAGCGATGAGCTCCGGGCTTTCTTGGGAAGGACCGGAAAGAGAAGGCTGTCCATCCCCGGGAACTACCGGAACCCCGGAAACCGGAGATTGTTCAGTAGCCGGCGGCGGTTCCGGCGGGGGGAAAAAAATTCCCTGGACCACCCAAAACCCGGTTATAACCAAGACCGAAAGCACTACGGCCAATAATGTTCGCTTTTCCATGCAACTCCTCGGGGGAAACCTTTATTTCCGCCGTATAAAAACTAAGGTACCGGATCATATCCCCCGGGGCCCAAGGGATGACACCGTAAAATTCGTTTCAATCCCAACATCAGCCCCTTAGCAACCCCGTATTTTTCCACCGCTTCGTAGGTGTACCCGGAACAGGTCGGTACATACCTGCAACAGGGGGGAAAATACGGCGAAATTCCATATCGGTACACCCGAAGGAGAAACAAAACCAGTTCTTTGCCCCGGCAAACCGGTTTTTTTCTAAAAAAAATTTGTCTGAAACCCGTTTCTTTTTTCAAAATTATCCCAAGCCGGCAAGGGCAAACAGACCGGCTTTGACGCATAAAAGGTTCAGTTGGTCCAGCCGGTCTTGGAAGGCGTCTCCTCCCGGATAGACCAGCAAAACCATATCGTAACCCGGCTTTAAGGCGAAGCGGATGCGCCGATACGCTTCCCGTCCGAGCCGGCGCGCCCGGTTTCGGGCGACGGCATTCCCGAATTTCCGGGAAAAGGTAAAACTGATCCGGTTCCGGGGCAGACCGTTGGGTATAAAAAAAAGTTTCGCCCCGGAACAGGCGGCGCATCGGCCCTTTTTGAATACCTCCCGGATATTTTCTCGTTTTTTGAGCCGTTCTTCCCGGGGAAACCGGAAAGACGGCGGGATTTCCGGGGAAACCACCTAGTAAGGCTTCTTTTCGTCGGAAACCGACAGTTTGATTCGTCCTTTTGCCCGGCGGCGTTTGAGTACCAGCCGGCCGCCCCGGGTTTTCATCCGGGCCCGGAACCCGAATTTCCGGTTCCGCTTCACTTTACTCGGTTGATACGTTCGTTTCATATCCTTTTGCTCCTGAAAAAAAGTATAGAAAAAGTATAGAAAAAAAGCGCAAACAGGTCAATGTCCTACCGCCCGGAGAGTTCCGCCAACGGGATAGGTTTGGGCGCGTCGTTTTCTCCTTCGATCCGGGAAAATTCTTCCAAAACTTTTTGACTTTGTTTACTGAGTTTCGTAGGAATTTGCACCATCAGTTTGACGTACAGAATTCCCCGTTTGCCTCCGGTTCCAGCCGGAACGCCTTCCTCTTTGATGGGAATCATTTTTCCGTTTTGGCTTCCCGGGGGAATTTTGACCTTTACGGTCTTCCCGTCCAAGGTCAGCACGTGAAGCTCCGCGCCTAACGAGGCTTGGACTATCGAAATCGGAACCGCGCAGTAGAGGTCGTAGTCCTGCCGCTCGAAATACTCATGGGGCTGGACCCGGATAAACACGTAAAGATCCCCCGGAGGTCCGCCGTTCAAGCCTGCGTCGCCCTGCTTGGGGATAACCACCCGTTTGCCGTTTTCCACCCCCGCCGGGATGGTAACAATGACTTTTTGCCGTTTTTTCTGAGTTCCCGCGCCGGCGCATTCTTTGCAGGGGTGATCGATGGTGTAGCCTTCGCCGCCGCAGGACGGACAGGTGGTGGCTACCGAGAAAAAGCCCTGACTGTGCCG
>JAIRPH010000054.1 GCA_031257135.1 Spirochaetaceae bacterium | reverse complement strand
TACAAGAAGGACGGAGCGCAGGGTTTTGTCCGGGGCGCGATTATGCCCTGTACGGCGAAGAAGTTTGAAGGTAAGCGGGGCGAGTTCAAGACCGGCGATCAGCAGGATGTGGGCTTCGTGCTTACCAGTCAGGAAGTTGTCCGAATGATCAAAGAAGCGGGCATCGACTATGCGGCGATTGAGCCTGAAGCCATCGAAGGCAAATGGGGCAACACCACCGGCGCGGCGGTAATTTTCGGCGTCAGCGGCGGCGTTATGGAAGCGGCTCTCCGGTATGCCCTTCATGTGCTGAAGCTGGACACTCCTGAAAATTATCTTGCCCTTGCCGAATCCGGCATCCGGGGGATTCCCAAGCCTGACGCCAAAGCCGGCGCGCTGGCTGACGGGATCAAAACCGCGGACATCAAGCTGGGGGACACGGTGCTGAAAGTGGCGGTGGTTTCCGGTCTGGCAAACGCCGACGCGATCATCGAGCGGATCAAGGGCGGCGAACACTTCGACTTTGTTGAGGTAATGGCTTGTCCGGGCGGGTGTATCGGCGGCGGCGGTCAGCCTCCTGCATCTTGGGCGGTCAAAGCCGAACGGGCCAAGGGTCTCTACCTTGCGGACAAAGAGTATCCCTTCAACAGCGTCGAGCAGAACCCGGTTATGAAGGAATGGCATACGCTTATGGGCGGCGAACACGCCGAACACGAGCATTGGCACATCCACTACGCCGGTCACGGTCATCACTAGAATGTAACCCTTCTTAATTAGGGGCGGGGGGACTTAGTCCCCCTGTATTATTTTAAAGTAATTCTTTCTCCGGTTGACGTCTTATTTCATTTTCAGTATTCTAAAACATATTTTCAAGCAAGGAGTTTAAAATGAAAAAAATGGTTCTGTACGCCATGACCATATTTTTGATGAGCTTGGTTTTTTCCTGTAAAAGCGGTCCTGATTCAGGATCGGGCAGGTATACCTTCAGACTGGTCAACCAAGTATTGGGGTATGGTCAGGATACGACTCATATTATCATCGACTTAGGCAAGCCTATCCTGAACGGTTCAAGCGGTATTACCGCTGAAACCTTCGCGGTGACCGCCAAAAATACGGCGGTTATCGACGGGACTAGAATTACCGCCTATGAAGGTTCCCGGAAAGTAATCGGCGCGTATATAAGCGCAAGCGATCAACTGACCTTCGATGAAACTGGTTTTGCATCTATTGGTCAGCCGGTCAGCAGTACGGTTCCGGGACAATATGCGGTGCTTGCGCTCGAATACGGCAGACCAAAAGTGTCAGAGGGAACAGAGGAACAAAACTTCGCCGATGCCTACCAAGGCGTTCCGGGAGCCAGTACCTTGCTCTATCAAAACGGGAGTAACTATGTGCTTGATCTGGATTATCAGGTTGAACAGATACAAACATTGTTTCTGCCGAATGGGAAATCTTTTAACGCCAAGCAGGGCTTCAGTAAAAGTACCGCCGTCGCCGAGCATGAGGTCATTACCGGTGAAATTAATCCTCTGGTAAACGAATTCAGAGCGGGCAGGCATACTCCTGAAACTCCTTATGACGATACGGATTATCTCGATTATCAGTTATACGCTCCCAAAAACCCGGAAAACGCGCCGTTGGTAGTGTGGCTTCACGGCTGGGGCGAAGGCAGAAACGGCGGCGGGATTCAAAATCAAAATCTGCTCAGAGCCAACAAGGAAGGAACCGCTTGGGTAATTCCTGAGAGTCAAGCGGTTCGTAAAGCATATATTCTACTGCCGCAGTCTCCTAATTACGGGTGGTACGTGGATTCTCCTGCCAACGATTTCCGAGGGTATAACAACGCCGTTACCCATGTAAAAGCGGTTATCGATCAGGCAGTGCAAGACAATCAGGGAAAAATAGACCCGAACCGGATATACATCGCCGGAGATTCTATGGGCGGTTACGGCGTGTGGACTATGTTGGCGGTTTATCCCGGATTTTTCGCCGCCGCTATAGCCGCGCCCGGAATGTTTAACCGCCCGGACGCGCCGCAAGCTGATTCCAACAGACCGCCAATCCTGACAGCCGACCAGATTAACAGCGTCAAAACTACGCCGATCTGGACGCTGAATACCGGAGATGATTTTGCTCAAACCGAAGATAATTATACGGTCATAAAAAACGCGGGCGGCAATATCCGATGGACTCACTATACGGACGCTTCAGAACGTCATGCTGACACATGGAATATCGCTCATTGGGTATGGGTTCCCGCGTTGGAAAATCGTCCTGCAACGGACGATCAGTATATTAAAGAGGTATATCCCGCGGATACTCCGGGACAGCATATCTTAGACTGGCTTTTTGCCCAGCATAAATAACCGCGGAGGTTTCCTGTCTCGCCTTGTCGTTTAGCTATGGCATATCTTGTTATTTTTTTCTTTTTGGTAAGCGGTATGCCGCTTTATGCTCAATCGGATACCGCTGAAGTTTTTAAGTTTCCGCTTACCGCTGAAACCCGTCTCAGGCTTATTGAAATCTGCGCGCGCGTGTCGAGCCGTCCGGTCGTTAAGGGAACGTTTGAGCAGACGAAGAGCATCAGCCGCTTGAACCGATCCTTGACCTCGAAAGGCAATTTTATTATTGCCGCGGATCAAGGCATGGTGTGGGAAACGCTCGCGCCCTTTCCTTCGACTATGGCGATGGGCAGAGATTATCTCATTCAGGTGAATCCTTCAGGAACGAAAACGAAACTTGAAGCCGGGGGAAACGAAACGTTTCTGCGCTTGGCGGATACTATCAGCGCGGTTTTTTCCGGGGATTCCCGGAAACTTACGGGTAGCTTCGATAACTATTTCAGCGAATCCGGCGGAATCTGGACGCTGGGGCTTATCCCGCTGGAAACGCCGATCCGCTCTTTTGCGGCGCGAATCGTGATGAGCGGCGATTCGGTAATCCGATCCATTACGCTTTACGAACAAAACGGAGATACTATCCGGTATACTTTATCTAACCATACCTTTCCCGGAGGGTTAAGCGCGGGTGAAAAGAATCTCTTCTCGCTTCAATAAGCCGCTGATCTGGCTGGCGGTTCACGCCGGGGTCGCGGCGGCTTTGGGAGTTTCCCTGCTGTTCGGCTCTGTAAGACTGAATACTAATCTGTTTGATATTCTGCCCGGTTCTCACGCGCTCAAATCCGTAGCCTCTGCGGAAAAAACCTTGAGCGATAGAAACGGACGGCACGTATCTATCCTTGCGGGGAATCCTGATTTTGCCGAAGCGAAACGGGCGGCGGCGCAGGTTTACCATGCTTTTGCGGATTCCGGCGCGTTTGAATATCTTTCTCTCTATGTTGATGAAACTGGGATAGCTCAATGTACCGAGTATCTGCACGAATATCGCTATATGCTTCTCGACTTGGAAACGCGGCGTCTTCTGGAAACCGGCGGCGCGCAAAGGGTTGCGGAAGACGCGCTTGCGTCCGCATTCGGGATGTTCACCGCCGTCCCGCTGGATACGATTGAAACCGATCCTTTCCTGCTTGCCAATCGGGAGATGCAATATTTTCTGTCTTCGACCCTGCTTACCGGCGGCGCGCTGTCCCTTCGGGAAGATGTGCTTGCCGCGCAGTATGAAGGCGTCTGGTATATCATGCTCCGGGGAAGTTTGACGCCCGCGGCGGTTTCTCTTACCAACAAAGACAGCGGAGTTAAAAAGATATACGCGGCTTGCCGCGATGCTACAGAAAAAAATCCCGGCATGAAGTTTATCTATTCCGGGATTCCATTTCATAGCTACGAAAGTTCTTCAAAAGCGCAACGGGAAATATCGCTCATATCCGCCATTACGCTGGGTATTATCATAGCTCTGTTCTGGTATGTGTTCCGTTCGCCTCTGCCTGCGCTGGTTTCCGCGGGTGCGGCGGGAGTCTCGATTCTCTTCGCTACCGCGGCGGCTCTGCTCTTATTCCGGAATGTCCACATCTTAACGTTTGTATTCGGCACGACCCTCATTGGAACCTGCGTAGATTATTCGATCCATTTTTTTATCCGCTGGAAAAACAGCGGCGAGAATATCGAGGCTCATATCTTCCGGGGAATTGCGATGAGTTTTGGGTCTACCGTTATTTGTTTTGCGGCGTTATTTCTTGCGCCTTTTCCTATTTTGAAACAGTTCGCGGTATTCTCCGGCGCGGGTTTATTCAGTTCTTTCCTGAGCGTAATGCGTCTGTATCCGCTTCTAAAAGCAGAAAAAGGCGCGGAAAAACAGAAGAAATACTATCGGACTCCGCCGAATCGGTTTCCGCGGATTTTTAAGAAGGCGGCGTTGTTTCTTATATTCATCGCCGCGACAGCGATGCTGTTCATAAACCGGGACAATCTGCGGGTGGAGAACGATATTACCGGTTTATATACCATGTCCGAGACGCTGATGGAATCCGAGAGAATCGCCGCGCAAGCCTTGAATTACGGCTCTTCAGGGCGGTATTTCATTGTTTCCGGGGACTCGGCGGAGGAGACGCTACAGCGGGAAGAAGCTCTGCGGGAGCGGCTTGAAACGGAGATAGCTCAAGGGAATCTGCAATCTTACGCCGCGGCGTCGGTGTTTGTCCCGTCAATACATACGCAACAGAGTAATTACGCGGCGGCGTCAGCGTTACTGCCTTTGGCGTCAGCGCAATTCGAGAGCCTCGGTTTTCCGGCGTCAGCCGCCGATCTTTTCCGCCGGGACTTTTCCGCGGCCGGCGAGCGGTATGTCCTGCCTGACGGAGAGCTTCCCGGGTATCTCGATTCGCTTGTCTCGAATCTGTGGATCGGTAATCCGGGGGGAACATCGTATTACTCTTGCGTGCTTCCTCTGCATACTAAAGACGAAGCGTCCTTTCAGTCCCTTACGGCGGAGCTTGAGGGGGTGGTTTTCGTCAACAAAGCGAAGGACATCAGTACGGAACTCAATGATCTTACTCGGACGATGCTCTTATTGTTTCTTGCGGCATATATCGGGATTGCGTTATTGATCCGGCGTTTTTATTCGCTGAAACATACTCTGCGTATTTGCGCGGTTCCGTTTCTGCTGATTCTGGTAAGTCTAGCTGTTCTCGCGTGTCTTGATATTCCGCTGGGTTTTTTCTCGGCGGTAGGATTAGTGTTGGCGTTCGGGCTTGGGCTTGATTATATGTTTTATCTTACCGAAAGCGAAAACGCTCATGACAGCCGTTCTCTTACGCTTTTGGCAATCGGTTTATCTTTTGCTACTACGGCGTTATCCTTCGGCGCGCTGGCGTTGAGTAGTTTCGCGCCGGCGCATATCTTCGGACTTACGGCGTTTACCGGTCTAACCGCGGCGTTTATTTCTGCTATGCTCTTGATGAAAAACGAGCAATGACATCGAGTAAGCTCTTTTGCGGCAATACTCCGTCCCGACCTGTCTGCCGGACTAGCGCGTTAGACTCTCTCTAACCTACGCGTTAGACTTTCTCTAACCTACGCGTTAGACTTTCTCTTAACCCTAGTTAAGGAGGTAACTTAACCGTAGTTAAGGAGGTCTCTTAATTGTAGTTAAGAAAATAACTTAACCGGCGGGCGGGCTTGACGGAATCCGCCTGAACCGGGTATTCTCAGAGTATGCCGATTACGGTAAGATATTGCATAAGCGGGATATAATAAGAACACTATGAGCGTAAAAACTTTTCCTTTATCTAAGCAGGCGTTGGAAGCGTTGACGGAACGGTATCCTACGCCGTTTTATCTTTACGATGAGGACGCTATCCGCCGGAACGGGGCGGCAATTCTCAAAGCCTTTTCGATTTTTCCTTCTTTCAAACAGCACTATGCGGTGAAAGCTCTGCCGAATCCGTTTATCCTCAAAATTCTGGCGGATATGGGGTTCGGCGCGGATTGTTCGAGCCTCCCGGAACTGCTTCTGGCGGATATGGCGGGCATGAAAGGCGAAGACCTGATGTTCACCTCTAACGAAACTCCGGCGCGGGAATACCGAAAAGCCCTTGAACTAGGAGCCGCGATCAATCTTGATGATTATACCCACATCGAATTCCTGAAACGAACCGCCCGGATTCCCGCGCTCATTTCATGCCGGTATAACCCGGGACCCCTCAAGGAAGGCAACGCTATTATCGGCAAACCGGAAGAGGCGAAATACGGCTTCACTCGGGAACAGCTCTTTGCGGGGTTCGCCTTGCTTCGGGATAACGGAGCGTCTCGGTTCGCCCTCCATACTATGGTAGCCTCTAACGAGCTGAACCCCGAATATCACATAGAAACCGCCCGGATTCTTTTCGAGCTTGCGGTCGAGCTTCAGGAAAGGATAGGAATCCGTCTGGAATTCGTGAACCTCGGCGGAGGCGTTGGTATTCCCTATCGGCTCGATCAGGAGGCGGTCGATTATACCTGCCTTGCCGCGGGCATCAGGAAAGCCTACGACGCTATTATCCTGCCGGCAGGTCTCGATCCGCTGGGCATCCATACCGAGTGGGGGCGGGTCATAACCGGTCCTTATGGGTGGCTCGTTTCCCGGGCGATTCACCGTAAGAGCATCTATCGGGAGTATATCGGGCTTGATGCGTGTATGGCGGACCTCATGCGTCCGGCATTGTACGGAGCCTATCATCACATTACGATCCCCGGCAAGGAAACCGCGCCGCTCACGGAAATCTGCGATGTGGTAGGCAGTCTTTGCGAAAACAACGATAAGTTTGCGGTACAGCGGCGGCTTCCTTCTATTAATACCGGCGAAGCCGGCGATTATGGCGAAGCCGGCGATTTAGCGGTCATTCACGATGCAGGCGCGCACGGCAGGGCTATGGGCTTCAACTATAACGGCAAACTTCGGTGCGGGGAACTCCTTCTGCGTCCTGACGGTTCAATATGTTTGATTCGCAGACCTGAAACGATAGACGACTATTTTGCCACTTTGGATAGAGAAGCCCTCAAGACCTTCTCGTAAGGCTATACAGAAAGAAGTTCTCCAGCGGACTTCTTTCGCGTATAAACTACAAAAAGGTGCTTTTATCGTTTTGATGCCTACCTTTTTGTACTAAAGTTGCGCTATGCTATGCGTATCTTGCCATGAAAAAGCTGATTATCGCCGTATAACGATAGATAAGAAAAGCTGGCACATTTTCTGCTAAGTAATATTCAGCGCCTATAGGAGGATCAAAGATGCTGAAAAAATTGTTGTTGGCAGGAATATGCGTTCTGTCCGCGGGAACCGGACTTTTTGCCGAAGATGGAGACCTATATTCTTGGGAATTCTCAGTGGATATGATGTGGCTGTTCATCGGAGCCATTCTTGTATTCGTTATGCAGGCGGGCTTCGCGCTGGTCGAAACCGGACTTACCCGCGCCAAAAACGCTTCTAATATCACCATGAAAAACCTCATGGACTTCTGCCTCGGAGCCATCGCGTACTGGGCGATAGGCTGGGGCTTCATGTACGGCTCCGACTCGCTGGGCGGACTTATCGGCGCGTCGGATTTTTTCAAGGGACCGATGGAGATTACCGCCTCTGCCGGAAACTTCTACAAAAGCTGGTTCTTCCAAGTAGTATTTGCCGCGACAGCCGCGACTATCGTGTCCGGCGCGATGGCGGGACGGACTCAGTTTAAGTCCTATTTGGTTTACAGTACCTTTATCTCGGCTTTTATCTACCCCATTCAAGGGCATTGGATTTGGGGCGGCGGCTGGCTGTCGAAACTGGGCTTTCACGACTTCGCGGGTTCTACGGTGGTTCATTCCGTAGGAGGCTGGTCCGCGCTGATGGGCGCGATGATTGTCGGTCCCCGGCTGGGAAAATATGTGAAAAGTCCAGACGGCGCGGTTTTGGTCAAAGCCTTTCCGGGACACAACATCCCCTTCGCCTGTCTTGGGGTACTGCTCCTCTGGTTCGGGTGGTTCGGCTTCAACGCCGCCTCTACCGGCACGGCCGTGGGCGAAGGCGGGTCTATCCTCGCCAGAGTCGCGGTAACGACGTGTCTCGCCGCGTCCGCCGGCGCGTTAGGGTCCCTCAGCCTTTCGTGGGCGTGGTTCAAAAAGCCTGACGTGTCGATGACAATGAACGGCATCCTTGCAGGGCTGGTGTCAATCACCGCGCCGTGCGCGGTGGTTTCTCCGGGAGCGTCAATCGTTATCGGCTTTATCGGGGGGATATTGGTGGTTCTCGCGGTCGAGTTTATCGACAAAGTTCTCAGAATCGACGATCCGGTTGGAGCGTCGTCGGTACATCTGGTATGCGGCATCTTCGGCACTTTGGCGGTCGGCATTTGGGGCAACGTGGAAGGCGTCGCGCTGGGCTTGCTCCACGGCGGCGGCTTCACTCAGCTTGGACGCCAGCTTGCCGGAGTTCTCTCGGTAGGCGCGTGGTCTGCCTTTACCAGCCTCGGGCTTTTCCTTGCGATTAAAGCGGTTATCGGTCTGCGGGTGAGCGCGAAAGACGAGATGATGGGTCTGGACCTCAGCGAGCATAAGAGCGAAGCCTACACGGGTTTCCAGATTTTCAGCAATATGTAAGGAGCCGTAAAAAAGCATGAAACTGATTATTGCCTATATTCAGCCTCACGTTCTTAACGAAGTTAAGCAGGAGCTGTATAAAGCCGAGGTGTTCAAGATTTCGATTACAAACGCTATGGGATGCGGACAGCAGAAAGGGTATACCGAGCATTACCGAGGCGTCGAAATGGAGGTGAATCTTTTAAAGAAGGTTCGCGTTGAAATAGCGGTGAATGACCGCTTTGTACAGCCTACGGTTGACGCCATCATCCGAGGCGCCCGGAGCGGCGAAATCGGAGACGGTAAGATATTCATCGTACCCATCGAGGAATGCATCCGCATCAGAACCGGCGAAACCGGTTCCGAGGCAATCGGCTGAGGCTCCTTCCTAAGCCTACTTGCCGACGCAGAATTTGCTGAACATGACTTCCAGAATGTCCGCGGCGGAAACCTCGCCGGTTATCTCGCCGAGGGCGTTCACCGCTTCCCTCAGCAAGGGAGCGATTAAGTCCAGCGGCTGTCCGCGGTCGGCAAGGGTCAGCGTTTCTTCCAGACTCGCAGTAGCCCTATCGACGAGCGTTTTCTGGCGTTCCGTGGCTATTCCTACAGAGGAATAGCCCCATCCTTCAGGAGCTTTTGAGCAATCGGTCAGCCGAGAGACGAGAGCGGCTTTAAGCTCAGAAATACCCGCCCCGGTTTTCGCGCTGATTCCCAAAAGAGGATAATCCGTCCCGTTTTCCGGCAAAGCCGCGGCGTCGAGTTTGTTCCACACTGCTATCGTAGGGTTTTTCTGGTTTTGCAAGAAAACCGCGTCTTCCGGCGCGATGCCGCGGGTTCCATCAATCAGGTATAGCGCGATATCCGCGGTTTCCAAAAGTTCCCGGCTCCGGGCAACCCCGATTTGTTCAACCTTGTCTCCCGCGTCCCGAAGCCCCGCGGTATCCGCTAAACGGATAGGGATGCCGTCAATGGAAATCCACGCCTCGATCCAGTCTCTGGTAGTTCCGGGTATGTCGGTCACAATCGAGCGGTCTTCCTTGAGAAGCAGATTGAAAAGGCTCGACTTCCCCGCATTGGGACGCCCCGCGATGACCGCTAATGCCCCGTCATGGCAGAGCCGTTCCATGCGGTAAGAGTCCGCCAGCGCGCGGAGCCTGACCAGCGCGGACTCCGCCAGCGCGCGGTCAGGCAGACGCCCTTCGGCTTCCGGCGCGGAAAACTCGTCTTCCGAGTAGTCTAAAAACAGTTCCGTCCCCGCGAGAACCTGCACCAGCAGAGTCTTCGCCCCTTGGATTTCCTGCTCCAGCCCTCCAGACAGCCGTCCCACCGCATGAGACCGTCCTCGATCCGTTTTTGCGGATACCAGCTCCATCACTGATTCCGCTTTAGTGAGGTCCAGTTTACCCTTCATAAACGCCCGGAAGGTAAACTCTCCCGGCAGAGCGTCCCGAAAGCCCGCCTTGCGGAGAACCCGCATTATCCCCCGGACTGCGGCGGTCCCGCCGTGACAGGAAATATCCGCGCCGTCTTCGCCGGTATAACTGCGGGGACTCCGGTATACCGAAACGAGAACTTCATCAATTTTTGCGTCTTTCTCCAGTATCCAGCCGTAAACTATCGTATTGCCCGGGGCTTCCCGGAGTTTCTGAGGACGGGAAAAAACCTCAGCCAGTAAAGCAACCGCATCTTTGCCGGAGGTCCTGATAACCGCCAAGGCGCTTTCTCCTGAAACCGTAGCAACCGCGGCAATCGGAGCATCATCGTTATAGGAATTCATAGTAAATCAGCGCATAATAAACCGGCTTCGATACTTCTGTCAAATGCTATACAGAAAACGATTTTTCAGCCAATAATTTCAGTAAAATTTCTCCGTTATGTTCCAATATCGTATTAAGATATTTATATGAAGAAATCTGTTTCGCTGATTTGGGAAAATCCTGAGATTCAGAGTATTAACCGTCTGCCGATGAGGACGCCGCTTATGCCGTTTCTCTCAGGCGATGCCGCGTTGCGCGACGCCGTAGCCGGACCTGAGTTCCGCCG
>JAIRPH010000024.1 GCA_031257135.1 Spirochaetaceae bacterium | reverse complement strand
GAAAGAAATAGGTCAAGTATTGGAAGTAACCGAGTCCCGGGTATCTCAACTGCATACCAAAGCGATAAGCCGGCTCCGGTCTAAATTAACGAATATTCGTAAAGGAATCGTATAGACATGGTTGATTTTGTTCAGCTTCAGCATATTATGAAAGAACAGTTAGACTCTGATAGGTCTATCAAAATCGTGGAAGTCGCGGGAGCCGATCTGGGCGCGGCCGTCGCTGAAGCCGCGGTTATGCTCAACCTGCCGATGGGACGAATTGAATATGAAATCCTCGATAGGGGATTCCCCGGATTTTTAGGAACCGGTAAAAAAGAATGGAAAATTAAAGCCTACGGACGGCTTGTTACCAAAAAACTCGCGGACATCGTCGCGGCTCAGATAGAAGCCGCTGAAGCGGAAGTCGAAGTCATTAAGGATAAAGACGGCGATGTCTTTGTCGTGCTGAACGACGACGGAGCCAACCTCAAAGTGGTAGCCCCCATCGGGAGCGGAAAACAGGTTACTGAAGCCGACGCCATGCGGGTTCTGAAAAGCCGGGACGTCATTGATATTGACGAAAATCTGGTCAAAATGGTGGTCCGGGAAGCGAAAGGCATCTACATCCGAGTCGCCGGGTTCAATCGGAAATACTCCAACGACGCTATGGCGTCGGTGAACATTACCGATCAGGACATGAAGGCTTTTATTTCCGTCATTGCGCCCGGTCCGGGCGGAGCGGACTTGACCGTAGAGGCGTTGATGCGGGTCTTAAAAGACAATAAGGTATCTTTCGGCTTCAAAGAAGATGTGCTTAGTAACTTTGTAGACCAGCCTGTCTATAAAACTCCGGTACTGGTTGCGGAAGGACTTCAGCCGGTGAACGGTAAAAACGCCTATATCCAGTATAATTTTAGAACTGAAGGTAAAATTCTGCCCAAAGCAGGGATCGACGGGCGGGTCAATTTCCGGGAAAGCAACAACATCCAGAACGTGGTCAAGGATCAGCCTTTGGGCAAGAAAATCGCCGCCGAAGACGGCGTTAACGGACGGAAAGTCACCGGCGATTATCTTCCTACTAAACCGGGAGCCGACCTCGACCTTAATCAGATGCTGGGCAATAACGTCTACATAGGAGACGATAAGCTGACGGTTTTGGCGAAATGCGCCGGTCAGTTCGTCCTTGCAGGGGGGAAGATCAACGTAGAACCGGTCTACACCGTACAGGGCAATGTAAATCTCAAAACCGGAAATATCACCTTTTTGGGGTCGGTTATCGTTACGGGCAACGTGGAAGACGGTTTCTCGGTTAAGGCTACCAGCAATATCGAGATTAAGGGAACCGTCGAAAAGGCGGAAATCGAAGCCGAAGGGGATGTAGTTGTCCTGAAAGGCATCAGCGGTAAAGGGACCGGAAGCATCAAAGCCGGAAAATCCGTATGGGCCCGGTTTATCGAGAACGCCGTCATCGAAGCGGGAAACATGGTGGTCGCCACTGACGGGATTATTAATTCTCAGGTTGACGCGTTCAAGCGGATCGTCTGTCAGGGCAAGCGGGCCCGCATCGTCGGCGGATGCTACCGGGCTTCTGAAGAGATTAACGCGAAAACTATCGGAAGCGCGGCAAGCGGCACCGAAACCCTCTGCGAAGTCGGTCTGGACCCGAAAAGCAAGAAACAGCTCGACCATCTGGTAGAGAAAAAGCAGAAAATCGAGAAAGACCTCGACGAAGCCAAACTCAACTTCCAAGCTCTGGATAACATCTTGAAACAGCGCAAGTCTCTGCCCCCGGAAAAAGAAGTCCAGATGAAAGACCTCATGGAACAGCACAGAGATCTGACCATCCAGTTAAAACAAGTAACCGAGGAGCTTGATCAGATAAAGCAGATTGTGAACACCGTTAAAACCCGCGGGAGGGTTTCAGCGTCAGACAAAATCTTCCCCGGGGTCAAAGTGGTTATTCGGGACACCATAGAAGACGTAAAAAACGAGTATAAGGCGATTACCTTCATCCTTGACAACGACCTTATCAAGGCGGTTAAGTATGAAGGACCCGACGAAGAGGCGACCCGGCCGCCTCCTGATATAGGAGAATAGATTCTATGGCTATACAACCCCTTGATTTGCAGACCTTATTCACTCAGCTTGACAAAGTGGGCAAACTGCAGTCCGTTGAAAAAGACGGGCTTGCGGTTCAGCAGTCTCTGCAAAACGCTCATATCCAGAAAAAGACGGAAGAGCAAGTGCAATCCGTTGACAAGACGAAGGAAACCGGCGAAGGGGCGGAAGCCGTCAATGATCGGAACGCCCGGAAAAAATCCGGAGGACAGTCGTCAAACTCGGAAAAAGAAAAGAAAGACGACCCTAAAACGGCTTCAGGCAAAAAATCCGGCGTATTCCGAGACCCCAGTTTAGGGAAAAACATTGATTTGAGCTTTTAATATCCAAGGGGCTGTATGGATTGGGCTATTATTTTTTCCGCCGCTAGTCTTATCCTATGCGGATGTTCTTTTTTATATTTTAAGTCCTACCTCCGGCGCAGAACCGGATCGGAGCGGCTTCTTGCGGAATTCCGGGAAGAGGTATATAAGCTGATCGCTGAAATCGACGCGGCAACCGATAAAGACGCGCTCCTCGTGGAGGAACGGATAAAAACCCTCCGAACTGTTTTGGAAGATGTGGATAAACGCATCGGACTGCACATTCGGGAAATAGACCGCCGCAGGTTTCAGGAGGAAGCCTACGCCGAGTTAGGCAGAAAACGCAGTATTATTGGTTCTATCCAATCGGTTCCTCTGACAACGCCTAAAGCGGCCGAGCTGTTTCCGGCTCCGGCTAAAGCCGTACCCGCGCCGGAATCGCCTCCGGCGGCGGTACCGGAAGAACCTCGTGCGGAAAATCCTCGGATTGTGGTTTCTCCAAACCAAATAGAACCGAAACCGCCGCCGGTTCGAGAACAGATTCTGGAATTGTCTAAAGCCGGGCTTGATACGCGGTTGATAGCTCTGCGCCTTGGGATCGGCATCGCCGAAGTTGAAACGACCATAGCCATCGCCGAAGATTTATAGCCTCAGATTCCGGGCTGTTATTCCCGATCTCGGTATGGTATACTAGGCTTATGCGATTGTTTTGTCTCCTCTGGATACCGGCGGTGTATCTTTTTTGGTCTGCTTTACTGCCTGAACGCTCCGGCGGCGCGAGAGGAATTATCGCGCTTGTCTTGGGGAGTATTACCGGCTTGCTGGGATTTTTTCTAGGCGCGTTTGTGGAACCCGGCGGATTCGGCTTATCCCGCTGGATAAGCGGCTTCGTCGATGTTGTGGCGGTACCGGCGCTTCTTCCGTTTGCGGCGTACTTGATGCTTCTTCCGTTTAAGGGGGCAGGCGATTTCGGCGCGTTCGCTCTGCTTTGGCTGATTCCTGACATGGGCATCCGGCTGGTGAGCTGGAGCGTTCAGAGCAATCCTCTGCTTTTGACGCTGGTCCCGATTCTGCGGACAGCCGTCGCCTTGGGCATATCCGTTTGCATAAGCCTTATTAAGACAAAAAAAGCATTAGGTATTGTCTCGGCGGTTTTGGGCATACTTATTCTTCCGCTTGCCGGGACTACCTGTTATTGGGCTTTTTTTTCACAGTCCGCTTTTTGGGGCGCGCTATTTTTAGGGATTACGGTTCTTCCCGGGACCGCCGGGATTAGCCTGTTTTTCTACAAAAAATTAAAACATCTTGACTGAAAAATAATAATACGCTATTTTAATTAAGCAGGTTTGCCGTAAACCGGCTTGGGTTTACGGCGGGCAAGCGGCTGAACTAAGCCTTTTGAGGACTTGGCTGGAATAAAGGAGCCTTGATGAAACTAAAAACTAGACTGACTCTGATCATTACGGGACTTATGGTTGTGGCGGTATCGGTTATTTCTCTTGTACTGCTGATACGTTCTGTTAATCATCAGATTGAGGAAGCCTATCGGCGGATGGAATTAACGGCCGGTCTTCATGCGATGGATTTGCAGTCTCAGTACGGAGCCTATTACGGAGTCGTTAAGGCTCTGGCGGAAATTATGAACAGCTACGAAACGATTCTCCTCGAAAACCGCCGCCGGCAGTTCAACAACGCCATGCGGGGGATTATGGAGTCCAATCCTAGTTTCGTAGGGATTTATACCGTATGGAAACCGGGGGTTATCGACGGCAGAGACGCGGACATGGTATATGAGTCATGGACCGACGATAAAGGCAATTATATCCCCTTATATACCAGAACTTCCGGCAGTCTCCAGCTTACCGCGTATCAGGATTCTCAGGCTCTTCTCAATACGCTTTCCAATGTGCCGGTTATCAGCAGTCCGATTCTTAGGCAGGTCGGAGGGCGGAGCGTTTACACGGTAGATATAACTTATCCTATTATCGGCGGAGCCTCGGCTCCGGTAGGGGTGGTGGGGATTATCGTAGATTTATCTATTACCCAAAGGGAGCTGGAGCATTTCAAGCCCTATGAAAATTCCGGCGAAATCATGCTCTTTGCCCATGACGGCGTTATAGCGGCTCACGGCGATCATCCTGACCAGATCGGCAAAGCCTTTCAGCAGGCGTCCGCGGAGATGCTCGGCGCCGAAGGCATTAGGTCCTTTGAAGAAGCCCTCAAAAACGGGAAGCCTGCGATGGTCAGGTACGGCGAAACCATTACGCAGGGCTATCCTTTTTATGTTGGGGCGGTCAAGACGCCGTGGATGCTGGTTGCGGATGTAGATATAAGAGTAGTTTTGGGTCCGGTTTACGGTTTAATAGCCTTTACCGGCGGTTTCGCGTTGATTGCTTTTGCGGCTACGGTGATTTTGGTGTACGTTTTGATAAATCATGCGGTTAAGCCTATTATCGAGGTATCTCTTACGCTCAAAGACATATCCGACGGCGAAGGAGACCTTACCAAGCAGATCAAGGTTACGTCTAAGGACGAAGTCGGAGATTTGGGGAACTATTTTAATCTTACCTTGGGCAAGATTAAAGACTTGGTCGTGGTCATTAAGCGGCAGGCTTCGATATTGTTCGATATAGGGTATGAGCTTGCCTCAAACATGAGCGAAACGGCCGCGGCGATCAATGAGATTACCGCCAATATTCAAAGCATTAAGAGCCGGATTATCAATCAGTCCGCAAGCGTGACCCAGACGAATTCGACTATCGAGCAGATAGCCCGCAACATCGACAAGCTGAACAGTCACATCGACCGCCAAGCGGAGAGCGTGAACCGGTCGTCTTCGGCTGTCGAGCAGATGCTGGCGAACATTCAAGCCGTAACCAAAACCTTAGTTAAGAATACGGATAACGTCAAAGTCCTCTTCGAGGCATCCGAGGCGGGGCGAGGGGGCTTGCAGGGCGTAGCTATGGACATCAAGGAGATAGCCGCGGAGTCCGCGGGACTGCTGGAGATCAACAAGGTGATGGAAAACATCGCGGCCCAGACGAATCTGCTTTCGATGAACGCCGCGATTGAAGCCGCTCACGCAGGCGAAACGGGCAAAGGCTTTGCGGTGGTTGCCGGGGAAATCCGCAAGCTGGCGGAATCTTCCAGCAAGCAGTCTAAAACCATAGCCGAGGTGCTTACCAAGATCAAAAACTCAATCGACAAGATAACCGAATCCACCGCGGCGGTGCTGAACCGGTTTGAATCCATTGATTCAGGGGTGCGGCTGGTGATGAATCAGGAAGAGCAGGTTCGGAACGCTATGGAGGAGCAGGGCATTGGGAGCAAGCAGATTCTTCAATCCATTGCGGAACTGAACGAGATTACCGGCGTAGTAAAGCACGGCTCCGAGGAAATGCTTTGCGGCAGTCAGGAAATCGCAAAGGAAAGCCGGAACTTGGAACAGATGACTCAGGAAATCGCGAACGGTATGTCTGAAATGGTTCACGGCGCGGCTCAGATCAATACCGCCGTGACTCAAGTGAATGTTATAAGCAACCGCAACAAGGAAACTATTGACGTGTTGGTTCGGGAAGTTTCCCGATTTAAAGTAGAGTAAATGAAACGCATCGATCCTTTATCGGACTTAGGAAGCGGTCTGCTGGAGGTTGAGAAGCCCAGCCGCTACGCGGGGGGCGAGTACGGACGTCTTGCGAAGCCTTCCGCGGCGTTGCAGACGGTCATAGCCTTTCCTGATCTTTATGAAATCGGTATGTCAAACCAGGCTCTGCGGATACTCTACAACGGGCTTAACCGGCTGGAAGGGGTTTCCTGCGACCGGGCTTTCGCGCCTGCCCCTGACTTTGAGGCTCTTCTGAAAAAACGCGGGATTCCGCTTTACGGGCTAGATACGGGTATTCCTCTTGGGAAGGCGGATATGCTCTTATTTACGCTGGGCTACGAGTTGGGGATTACCGGCGTTCTTGCGATGCTGTCTGCCGGAGGGATTCCTCTGCGCGCCTGCGACCGGAGGGATCATCCCATTGTTATCATGGGGGGTCCCTGCGTTTCTAATCCTCTGCCCTACAGCCGGTTTATCGACGCCTTCTGGATAGGCGAAGCCGAGGGGGGGTTCTTCGAGCTTATACAGGAGGCGTCGGTTATGAAGCGGGCGGGGCAAGACCGAGCCGCTCTGCTTGCGTACCTTGGGGAGCATCCTTCGGTGTGGGTTTCGGGGAAAAGCCTTGTCCGGCGGGCTGTGGATACCGGCTTCGCGCGGCGAGAGCCTTCGCCTCCGGTATTTCCAGTTCCCAGCATGAAAGTAATACAGCATCACGGAGCCGTGGAAATCATGCGGGGCTGTCCCAATGGATGCCGTTTCTGTCACGCCGGCTACTGGTACCGCCCGATGCGTCAAAAGCCCGCGGGGACGGTTCTTCAGGAAGCGGAGGCGTTTATCTTCCGGGGAGGGTATCGGGAAATCAGTCTTTCCTCGCTTTCGACCGGAGATTATCGGGGCATCGGCAGTCTCGTATACGCGCTGAACGCCGCGTACGGGAAGCATCGCGTTTCGTTTCAGCTTCCTTCTCTCAAGGTTTCCTCATTTTCTCTGCCTTTGCTGGCGGAAATCTCGGAAGTGCGCCGAAGCGGGCTTACCTTTGCGGTGGAAACCCCAAGCGGTTCCGGGCAGATTGGGCTTAACAAGAGCGTTTCCCGAGACGAGGTAATTGCAATTTTGCGGGAAGCCCGGAAATACGGCTGGAAAGGGGCGAAGTTTTACTTTATGATAGGGCTTCCCCGCTTGGAGCCGGCGGAATCCGACGGGGAAGCTCTTGAAATTACGGATTTTATTCGGGATATCGCTGGGAAGACTGGGATGCGTTTTAATATCAACGTTGGGACCTTTGTGCCTAAGCCTCATACGCCCTATCAGCGTATGCCTCAGCTTGGCGAAGCCGAGGCTTGGCGCAGGCTGAATTATATCCGGGCGGTTTTGAAACCCCTTGGGCATAAGGTGGGGATTCAGGACCCTTTTATTTCTGCGATTGAGGGCGTGATAAGCCGGGGAGACGAGCGGACGGGCGGACTCATCGAGGATGCCTGCGCCGCGGGGTGCCGGCTGGATGCGTGGACCGAGTATATCCGCAAAGACCTCTGGCGAGGGCTTTTTGAACGCTACGAGCCGCTGGTCAGGGAGGTTTTGGCGGGTATTCCGCCGGAGCGGACGCTTCCTTGGGACGGAATCGAGTCCGGGATTTCTTCCGGGTATATTGACCGGGAAGCCTTGAAGTCTGAACGCCGGGAAGCCACGCCGATATGCGCCTCGGACTGCGATCATCCCTGCGGAGTCTGCGGCGGTGGCGCGGATATCGCGGAAAACCTTGAGGAAACCCCGATTCCGGCAAAGCCCCGCCCCTTAAATCCGCCCCGGAAGCCTGAAACCGATACTTATCGGATGCTTTTCGCCTTTACCAAGAAGAAAAGCGCGGTATTTCAGCCGCATCTTGCGGTAGCGGAGATTTTTTCGATGGCTTTTCTGCGGGGAAACATTCCGATTTCCTATTCTCAGGGGTTTAATCCGCTTCCCCGGCTGGAGATTGCCTCGCCGTTAAGCGTCGGCGTCGAGGCTGACGCTGAAATCGCGGCGGTTGACACCGAAGTATCCGTAAGCCCGGAAGATTTCGCCGCCGCGCTGAACCCTTGCCTGCCCGAAGGCTTCCGCGTCGCTTCAGCTTCCGCCCTCAAAATCCCGTTCGGCGTTAAAAAATATTCCCTTTCCTCGCTTTTGTGGGGGTATTCCTACCAGAGCGCGTCCGAACCCGCTATTCCTGCGGATTTCGTGCCGGCGAAAGACGAAAAAGCCTACCGCCTTGCCAAAACCGGCGGTTCCGTCTATGGCTTAATCCGCCGCGAGGTGCTGGCGAAAAGCCTGAGCGACCCGTCTCAGCCCGCCTCTTATTTTGCGGTCTGCCGAGAGCTGTATCCCCTTTCTCCTGTTCTGCCGTAAGTTTTTTTCGGAGGTCAGCGGGTCAGGGATTTTATCTCTTCTAAAGCCCGATTCCGTACTCGCGGCGGCTTATCCGCGCCTGCAAGGGCTACTAATATGCTCGATCCCGCCTGCATTACCGGCGGACCGGAAAACCGGCAGAGGTCTCCTACCGCAGAAGCTACCGCAAGCAATACCGATTCGTCTTTCATTAGCCCCGGAGATAAGACCTCCAGCGAAAACGCCCGCATCCCAAGCCCTTCAGGATCAACGCCGATTGCGCCGATGGCTTCCGCGGCCGCCGCCTTAACCAGCGGATCAGGCTCATACGAAAAAAGGTCAGCCAAAAACGGAATCAGCTCCTGCGAACCCAAAACCGCCAGCAACCGAACCGCCTGAATCCGCTCCCGAAACTGCACCGGCGGCTTCGCCTGAGACGCTTTCACGCTGTTCCGCAAACTCCCGGCAACCTCCATCAAAAAGGCGGTAAACTCCTTCTCTTGTTCTCCAACCCGCCCTTCCGCTAAGGCTTTGTCTATTCGGGAAAACTGCGTTTTCAACTCGCTTTCGCTAAACCGATTGCTGTAATCTTTCCGTTCCGGAAAGGGAAGCCCTAACCGATAAGACCCCTCCGGCGGCGGTCCGTACAACGACTCCTGCCGGAACAGCGTCCGGTTCTCAAGGCGATAAGCGTACAGATACCAGTCATTCCCGCCGGAATAAAGCATCCCCTCATCGCTGAAAATCGGAACCGCCGTAGCTCCGATAATCCGAATAAACCACTGCCGCTGTCCCTGCTCGGTAAACCCTGCGGCTCCGGCTTTGGAAAGCATATAAATCCCCCGTTCGTCGTAGATCATCGCCGTTTCCTGACCGTCCTCTCCGCTCTCCGCCGGCGCGACGCCGCTTTTCCCAGCCCAGAGAATCTTTCCCTCCTCAGCAGAAAGCAGTATCACCTGTCCGTCTTTCAGGGCGACCGCTGTGCGGCCGTTCCGATTCGCCGCTCCTACCGGATGCGCCGGCAGACCGGGCAAAGCCGGGTACTCGCCTCCGATAACTTCAAGCCCGCCGTTCTTGTACAAAATGAGAACCGGCAGTTTTTCATCTTTTTTTCCTTTTTCTTGAGGCTCCGCTTCCGCCAGACTGATGATTAAGGCGGGCGTCTCGGAAAGCTGAGTTACCGCGGTCTTTCCAAAACCGTCAATGTGCAGAAGTTCCCCAGTGTCCAATGCCGCAATGAGTCCTCCCCGATTGTCCAAACGAGGAGCCGCCGCGAGAGAACCCTCCAGATTCTTGTACCAGAGAAGCCGTCCCGCAGTGGTGTAACAGGATATGCTCTTATCAGTCGGCACGAAGAGCCTTCCGTCCCAGCCTAACAGTATCGGTCCCGCCGGAGAAGCCTTCATGTCGGTCCGCCAAAGCTCCCGGCCGATCCGGTTCAACGCAATCAGCGTACCTCCGGCGGTACACAGATAATTCGCGCCTTCCCGAGATCGGGTAATATACGGACTAAGCTCCTTCGCGGACTCATAAGTCCACAGCGCATGACCCTGCCGGGAAAAAGCCCTTACTGTTTTGTCTTCGCTCAACACCACCACAGACCCGGCTTGCACCGAAGGCAGTCCGATAACCTTTCCGCCTACCGGCAGTTTCCACAACGCGACTCCCTCAATCTGGGCGTATACCGTTAAAGGGAAAAACAGCATCAGAAAAATTTTTTTCATTTTTTTGTATTGCCGCGATCCGCGCCGATTCTGCGGGAACTAAATGTCCGGGGCATTAGCCAGAAGATACTCTTCCGCTTCCTTGTTCCAGAGACCTTGATGTTTGGCGCAGATTTCTCCAAGGTTCCGGTAAAACGGATCGGTTTTGCCTTTTTCCTCAAAGCCGTCAATCGCCGTGAGGTCAAGTTTCTTGTGGGTATAGATCAGCTTCTTGCCTCCGGGAATCTTGTCCAAATCCAGCGTAGCCTGAACAACCGCGTTAAGCCCGCCGATGTGAGTTACCATAAAGACAGGATTCAAAGTCCCTTCCGCCATCATGCTAAGGGACTCGTTCATATCGTCGGTATTGCCCCCGGAAGTTCCTACAATATGATGAGCCTCGTAGTGAACGTTGTAAAAGTTGAAAGCCGCCGAAAAACCCGGGTCTGTGGGTCCTGCGAAGAAGTTTAGGCATCCGTCATGCCCCAGCAGGTTATCCCCCAGTTCCAGTACCGGCTTGACCGGCGCGAACACAAACACGTCGTCAAAGAGTTTGCCCCGGTTCAAGGATTTGAGATGATCCACCGGATCGGCTGAATCTTTGGTGTTCACATAGATAAGCTCTACGCCCTGTTTTCGGGCTTCCTCGACGGAAAGGAGCCGAGCCGCCCGGGCAAGTCTGCCGTCGTCAATGTCGGTAACAACCAGCCGGGAAGGTTTCCGGGGATTATGAACCGCGTAATCAATCGCTCCCAGCCCCATGGGTCCTACCCCGGCAAGAAGCGCCGCGGAACCGCCCTCCGCGATGCCCATGCTGTGATTGTAGGAGCCTTCCCGAGTGTGATACTGCGCGTGAAAAGCTCCGGCAATACAGGATACCGGCTCCGCCAAAGACCCCAGATAGAAATTATCCCCCGTATAAGGCAAGAGGCAGTTCATTTCCATTACTTCCGAGGGGATAATGATATACGTCGCGTCGCCGCCGATGTACTCGTAAGAATAACCCGGCGCCCACAGCGTTCCCTGCCCCTGAGCGTCAGGATAGTTCAGAGCAGGCTGAATGGCGAATTTTGTCCCGGGGGTGAATCGGTCCGCCCATTTCGCCCCGACTTTTTCGATGATCCCGCAAAATTCATGCCCGATAACCGCAGGACGCCGCGTCAGGTCATAGCGGACCCGTTTATGTTTTCCGCCCTGCATCGCCAGTTTGTGACTGGACATACAAATAGAATCCGAAACCACCCGCGCCAAGATTTCATCCTCTTTCATGTCGGGAAGCTCGAATTCCTCAAGCCGCAAATCCTGTACTCCATAGATGCGGACCGCTTTTGTCTTCATAAAAACTACGGCGTAAAACCCAACGCTGAAAAATCAGCCTTGAACAAACCGCCGACGGGCTTCGCCCGTCCTCCTTGCAAAAAATTACCCGTCTGTCCGAGGGGTCAAGCGTCTGTCCGCTTTGCCTCATAACCATACCAAAAGCCCATAGCTTCGTCAATAATTGCTGTTTCTCGAGGGTCTGACTCCAAACTCCTGCAAAGGCGTTTCATCGTGTAATAGTATCAAAATCATCAGGATTATACCAGTTCCTAAACCCGCGGGCTTGCATCCGCATATTTCTCTTGTAGTTCCCCGGAAGGCGGACTATATTTAAAAAACCGTTATGACCATGGAGGCAGTATGACTGTTTATGCTCAGAATACAGAAATAATCCCGCCTGTTGCCGGTAAAAGCGTATGGCGCCGCGCGGTTTTACTGACGGCGATCCTCGGCCTTGCAGGATGTTTTCCCATAGACGACGGCTTCAACCCGGAAGACTGGAGCTGGGACGCCGGAGGCGGCAAAGTCTACATCCGCATCGCGCTTAAAGGCGCGCGGTTCGCCGTTGACTTGGACAATCCGACGCGGGAACACATCGGCTGGTTTGAAGCTGTTTTCAAAGAGAATACTACCGCCGATTACTACCTCGGCTCCGCCACAGCCGGCGAAGACTACATTACCGTAGCGGTTCCCTACGGAAAAACCTACGACATTCTTGTTCTTGCGGGGACGCCTGCAAACGGACAGGTTTCCAACGGCGTCAAAGTCCTCTTGGCGAGCGGCTTGTTTTTAGGCTATTCCGTGGCGTACGGACAGAATATCGTATCTGTTCCGATGAAACTGCATAAAACTACGGATTCCCTTGCATGGGACGAAACCGCCGAAGAGTTTACCTATACCCCGAGGATAACCGGCATTGACGCGTTGCAGAGCGCGAAAACCGGCGCGAATCTCTTTTATGACGTTGCGCCGCGGGCGTATCTGACGCCGTATCCTGAGGTATATTCAGCCGCTCATCAGCGTCCGGCGATTGCGGTTTCCGAAGGCGCAGGAAGCGTGGACCTTGCGATTACGGATACTCTGCCGTCTGCCGCGAAGAGCGGGGTTTTATACCGGTGTTATTACAACTTGACCTATTATGGGTTCAGCGATTCTTCGAGCGGGAGCGGTCCCTGGAATATTCGGCGGGGCGTTACGAATCAACTGTATACGCAGGAAACATCCTACGGCGGCGGAGTTCCCATAAGCTCCTGCTATTATGTGAGCGCGTCCGGCGATGACGGCAACATAGGGTATCTGGAGGAAAAGCCTTTCAAGACGCTTGCGAAGGCGGTAAAGGCGGTGCGGCAGAAAACGATTCCCTGGATCAAAACGATTACCGCGCTGGGCGAGCTGAACCAAAGCACCGAAGGCGGCAGTGATGGAAACGGAGTATTTGTTATTCAAGCTCCGGCCCCCGGGGAATACGCCGGGCTTATACGGATTACCGGCGGCGGTTCGGGGGTACTCTCTTCAGGCATGACCGGCAGAAGAGTTCTCTACATTACCGGCGCGAATACGAAGATTCAGCTCGATCATATCGCGATTACCGGCGCGAGCAATGTCTCCAACGCCGCGGGAATCTGTCTTGACGGCGACGCGGAGCTTATCTTGGAAGCCGGAGGAATCATTGAGGGGAATACAAGCGTCAACAGCGGCGCCCGAGGCGGAGGCGTTCTCACTCTGGGAACCAGCGTCTTCACCATGAAAAACGGCAGTATCAGGAACAACAGGAATCAAAACGGCTTCGGCGGCGGGATATATATCGGAGAGAATAGTACCTTCATTATGGAAGGCGGAGATATTACCGGAAACTACTCGGCTTCTCACGGCGGAGGCGTCCACCTGACCGGCGCGAACACGGTCCCCAAATTCTATATGTCCGGCGGCGTTATTACCGGCAATAGGACCTTGCAGACCGGCGGCGGAGTGGTTATGGCTAACGGAGAGACTTGGCTGTCCGACGGAATCCAGATTTATAATAACATCGCAGGCGTCAACGGTCAGAATTTGGGGGTTCAGCCCGGCTATAACGGCAGGCTCTATTACAACGGACTTCAAGCGAATACCCTCTATGCAGGCTATTACGAGAATGGAGTTCTCGGTCCCATGCTTCCGTAGGATAAGCCTGCACAGGGCGATGGCGTTTCCCGGGGCGGTCTCTGACCTCTTGACTAATGCGCTCATATTGTGATAGTATACCTCAATATTATTGGTTTGCGCGTCTGCAATAAGAAGAGGGACGCGCATATCTTCAAGAAATGCGTCAATCCTAATAGCAAGACGCATATACCGGTTATCTATGCGTCTTTATTAGATATATGGGCGCATATACAAGCAAGAAAGGAGTAATGATGGCTAATCGGAAGGATTGGATTCCCGGACAAGAGGAAAAAATGCTTGAGATGATGACGATTTGGAAGGTGAAACTCGCGGATACGAAAGACCAAGGCGTCTATTTGTGGCCCGACGACGAGTGTACCGCGGTAATAAATGGGATTACGGCGTTTGAGGTTGCCCGTACCGCGTATCAGGCGGTGCCGACCGGCGCGAACCGCGTTGCAAAGGACGAGGCGAAAAAGGCGGTTCTTGAGGGGATACGCAAATTCGCCCGGGAGCGGATTCGCAACAACCCGAAAATGACCGACGCTCAAAAGCAGGAGTTGGGGATTACCATATCGGATCGGGAACTATCGCCGGTGCCGGTGCCGAACGCGGGACCAGAGAGCGAAGCGGAAATCAGCGCGAAGGCTCCCGGAGTGGTGAAAGCCCGGTATTTAGGCGCGAAACCCTACGGCGTTGACCGAGTTGAGATTGCCTGGTCCTTGTCGGACAAGCCCATAGACAGTCCCGACCAGCTGACCAACAGAGAGACCTTTTCCCGCAATCCCTGGGAGCATACCTTCGGACACGGAGACCGGGCTAAGAAAATGTATTATTCTCTGCGCTATTTGACGCGCGACGGCGCAAGTCATTGGTCGGATGTGCGGGAAGTGGTTATCCCGTAGCTATACGGTTTCCAGCACCACCATAGCAATCGCGTTGTCCCGTTCATGGGTCAGAGAGATGTGAACCTTGTTCGCGCCGCTTTGCTTCAGAGCTTCAAGCGCGGCGCCGAACAGTACGATTTCGGGCTTGCCGTTATGCCGGTTTACCACCAGAATGTCTTTAAGCGCGATGCCTGACAATCCTCTGCCCAGGGCTTTCCCGAAGGCTTCTTTGGCGGCGAACCGAGCGGCTAAGGATAAATCCGCGCCGCTCCCTTTGGATAAAGCCGCGGACAGTTCTTCAGGATGAAAATAGCGGGCAAGCAACCCCGGAACGTTTCTCCATCGTTCCATGCGGCGGACTCGTATGACATCCACCCCGATGCCGAAAATCATAACGGCCTCTTAGGGGCGATCCGTATGGATACCGTCTCCGGTCCCTGCCGTATCAGCGTAAATCCCGCGGGAATCCGCGCCGATACCGGCAGAGTATAGGTTCCGGGCTGAGTTATGCCTGAACAGTCTACGGATAAAAAATCTTCCGAAGGATGAAAGGCTTCGAGTTCCTGCCGGTTTCCGCGGATGCGGACCATACCGGTTTTACTATCCGCATCCGCGCTGAACTGCGCGGACAATCCCTCAATAACGATGGGCAGTCCGTTGAAATTCTCCAGCCCCATGATTTCCCTGATGGACCCCTGAAATCCGGTCATGGGCGTTCCCCGGATGGACACTAACGGATTCGGCTCCGCAATCGCGGACATAAGCGTAAAATCTTCGTCCCGGTCTGCAAGGTCAATCGGAACGGTGGAAAGCTCGGAAACCGGGGCTATCAAATCCGAAGGTCCTTCAATCACCGCCTGATTCGGATTCAGCGTAAAGCCGACTAATTCATAGCCGTGCTTCACAGTTCCCCGAATATCCGGTTTTACCGGCACGGTTTTGCTTGCCTTGGCGTCTAAGGTCAGAGATATTTCAAGCGGCTCTACCCTAATTTCTAAGGGTTCAATGCTCTGAGCCGCCCCTTTTTTTTGAAAATGAATCGGCGTCCGGTATTTCCCCCGGCCTTTGCCCCGGAGATCGATATAGGGTTCGATGCTGTCTTCCGTCAAAGCGCGGATGTTTTCCGCATCTCCCCGAACCGTAACCTGAACCATCCTCGGATAGAGACTCGCGGCCGCGATATTCGGCTCCAGCTCGATCCTCAGCGGCGCGGAAAAAGTCCGTTCCTCAAGGATGCTCATCCGGTGAATCACAAACAGCACCAACGCTAAGGCAATAGATAGCACCTTAGCGGGCCAATTCTCAACGGCTTTGGCAAATAAGGTTCTAACTTCCAAGAATTACATCCTTTCCGGCATTTTCCGGCTCCTTCTGTTCCGCTTCCTTGCTCCGCTCGCCGTGCTTCATAAGTTCCCGCAGTTTCTGAGCGGCTTTATCCGACGAGAGGTCGTAATACAATTTGCCGTTAAACGCAATAGATATGGCGCCGGTCTCCTCGGAAACCACCAGAATCACCGCGTCCGACTGCTCAGACATCCCCAAAGAAGCCCGATGCCTCGTGCCGAAACTCTTCTTTATATCCTGCTGATCCGAAAGAGGAAGATAGCATCCGGCCGCGGCGATGTGTCCGTGATGGATAACCATAGCCCCGTCGTGAAGGGGTCCGTCGAATTCAAAAATCGCCACAATGAGATAAGAGGAAATTTCCGCGTTGAGTTTGGTTCCAGTCTCAATAATATGCCGAAGATTTTCCCGCCCCGGAAACACAATCAGCATCCCCCGGCGTTTCTGGGACAGCAGTTCCGCCGCGGTAATTACCGCATCCAACTGCCCCAGAGGTTTCGCGTTAGGCCGGAACAGTTCGCTTTGCCCCAGCCTGAGAATGATTTTCCGCAGTTCCGGCTGAAAAATAATAGCCACCGCAACCACCAGCCCGGGACCTACGATATTGAGAAGCCATTTCAGCGTAGCCAGTTTCAGCAATACCGCTACTCCATAAACCAAAACCAAAAAACCCGCGCCCTTTATCATCTGAAGCGCCTGAGTCTTCACCAAAAATTCGTAGGCTTTATAGATCAAAAACGCCAAGATCGCCACATCAAGAACCGGACGTATCAGGTCATAAAACGCACGCGCCCACTGAAGCCATTCCATACCTACAAAGATAATCAAGACGCGCCCTTTCTGCAAGACCGTTACGCCGGCGCCATGCCGGGAAAGAGCGGCTAAATAAAACTCCTCCGTTTTTAGACGGAGGAGCGTAATCCGGGATGTTTAGGGTACGCGGTTTAGGCGGCTAACCGTTTAGCCAGAGCCGCGGCGCTTGCGGCGTCAGGGGAATATCCGTCGGCGCCGATCTGTTTGGCGTAGTCCTCGGTGATGGGCGCGCCGCCGACGATAATTTTACAGGTCTTCAGCCCCGCCGAATTAACCGCATCGATGACTTGCTTCATAGCCGGCATGGTGGTGGTCAGCAGAGCCGACAGCGCAAGAATCTTGGCGTCCGGGTTGCCTTGTAACGCCGCGATGAACTTATCCGGCGATACGTCAACCCCAAGGTCGATGACCTCAAACCCCGCGCTTTCGATCATCATAGCCACAAGGTTTTTGCCTATATCGTGCATATCGCCTGCAACCGTACCAATAAGGCATTTCCCCAAGCCCACGCTGGCGTTCCCGGCAAGCCGAGGCTTCAGTACCTCAACCCCTTTTTTCATGGTTTTTGCGGCGACCAGCATCTCCGGCACAAAAATCTCCGACCGCTTGAACTTGTCTCCCACGGCGTCCATGGCGCTGATCATCCCTTCATTCAAAATCCGGACCGGATCAAGTCCCTCGGCGAGGGCTTCTTCTACCAAACCGCCCACAATCTTGGATTTTCCCGCTTCGACTGCCTGAGCAATCTCTTGAATTTTAGACATTTTCGTCTCCTTTATATGTTCTAGGAACGTTTTTCGTTCCCAAAGATGCCCGCCCGGTATGCGCGGATATATTCCATGCAGAACTCGTCGTTGCCCAGCAGAGCTTCCGCGGCGTAGATGAGTCCCATCATGTCCCGATTCAGGGGGTCCAGAATCGCGCTGTCCATTCCCGCGCTCATAGAGAGGATGATGAAACCCTGATTAATATACTTACGCGTCGGCAAGTTAAAGGAAATATTGCTTGCCCCGCCGGTGATATGAATTTCGGGATACTGTTTTTTTATTTCCCTCATGGCGTCGGTTATTGATAAGATTCCGTCTTCGGAGGTACAGAGCATCTGCACCAGCGGATCGATGTGCAGACGTTTCGGAGAAATCTTGTATTCCTGAGCCTTTTTCATAATAGCCTCGAAGACGTGCAGACGTTTTTCTACGGTTTTGGAAATTTCGATATCGTCGCACAACAGAGCGATACATTCCCAGGGAGTATCGGCAATGACCGGAAAAATCTGAGCGATCTTGTCTCCTTCCATAGATACGGAATTGATCAGCCCCGGCTTCTTGCAGAACCGGATCGCCTCGGCGCAGGTTTTCGCGCTGGGGCTGTCAATGGCAATCGGCGTATCCGTTACGTCTTGAACCAGATCGATGAGCCAATGCAGGGTATCAAGCTCGGCTTCCGGCGCGACCGACGCGCACACGTCGATAAACGCCGCGCCCGCGTCAGCCTGCCGCTTTGCTAAATCCCGTATCAGCCGCTCATTTTTCTCTGCAATCCCCTGAGCGACTGAGGGAATTGATCCGTTAATTTTTTCTCCAATAATAATCATAGCAACCTCTCAAGTAGTAGTATACCAGTTATTTTTAAATTTTTCTACCCCCAATTGTTGACATCAGTAGACTAGTATGCTACTCTGAAAGATATGGGAGTATATATGAGCAACATACTTGACATCGAAACTAAAAAAAAGCTGATCGAAGCGAACTGCCGGCTCGAAGACCTTGACGAAACGCCATTCCTCATCGAAATCGGCGAACTGCACGTGGCGACCAAAGATTTCTTCGACGATCCGGACGCGGAAATCAAATGGAACGAAGAATATCACCGTAAACGGGAAAAAATATACGATTATTGTTTCCCAAACATTAAAACCAATCAGGGCATCGGCACCGTGGCCGCCGCATTCGGTTGTGAATATACGGTCAATAACGAAGCGGACCCTTGGATAAAACCCCTCATCCGGGCGGATAATATTCAAGACGTTCACAAACTAAAAGTCCCGGATATGGCGGCAAATCCGGTCCTGCAAAAGGCGTGGAAACGCATCGACTATCTCCAAAGCCATTCCGCTATGCCCCTGCGGATGGTCAACGTGCCGTCGCCTCTCGTAACCGCATCCCTCATCTGGGAATACTCTTCCTTTATCGAGGCGACCCTCGAATCCCCGGAAGAAGTGCATAT